>NZ_JBBMFC010000022.1:0-57583 GCF_040096225.1 Hominiventricola aquisgranensis
TTGAAAAATCTTGTGAATGCAGTACATCCATCTTCAATGGACTTCTTTACCGCTTTTGAATAAGCCTCTTTGATCCACGCTTTATCAGGATGGTTTGGAATATATTCATTATTAAGCCATACGCTAAAACTCTTGCCTGTCATAAACTTATCACCTTGATCATGTAAATTCCTGTTATGAACAAGATAAAAATTATATACATATCTGCAAGTGCCAATGGTCTTGTTAATTTTGATTTTCTGCTCGACTGTCGGATTGATTTCCGTCTTGAAGCTCTTTAGCAATTTCTTCATCTCCTTCTATTTGCTTCTTATACTTACGAAGTCCATACAATCTACAGGAAAATTAAAATTTCTCTACCTCTGGCTCATGCGTAAAAGAAGAAAATGTTGCCGTAACATTCCGAAAATAAAATACTTCTGTATTTCCATCATCGGCCGAGTACATTTTCTGCAAGGAGGGATATGCATCCAGCATAGATTGTCTTGCTTCCCGACGGTCATCTTCTATAAGTTCCCCAGATACACGTAACCATTCCCCATTTTTGAATGCACAGATCTCTGCTTTCGGGTTGATATGTAACTGCTTAGACACCTCTTTTTTCTTACCCGTCTGGATATAAAGCTTACCATCAAAAATATGGATTGTACCAAATGGCCGGACTCTTGGCTGATCACCTTCCATTGTTGCCAGGTAATAGGTTTCGGCTTCTTTTAAAAATTTTTCTACTCGTTCCATAGTCAGATCCTCCTACTTCAGTATTTTCTTTATCTGTTTATCCGTTGCGATCGAATAAATCTCATGCATATAATCCACGATCCGTTTCCATGACTTCTGCGGATCCTCTTTATAACAGGATGTCACATAGTCGTAGCCATAAATATGTTCCGGAGATGAGTATACTGCCACATCCCAACCATATACTTCCCCTTTTTTATTTACTCTCTTCCGGAAATCACAGTTACAAAGATAGAGCTGCATCATAAGTGTTGTAATCGCGCCATCGAATCCTTTCTCTCCGTTTTTTCCAAATCCTGCCTGTTTCTTTAATAGATTTGAAAAGATCTCGGATTCTGCCTTATCTTCTATAAAATGATCCATGATCATTTTATGTTTATATGGTGCCTTTCCATCTTCATATAGGGCATCAAAATCATAGCCGTCCCTTCGGTAATTTGCGAACACAGGCAACCACTTTTTTGATATGAATCCCGCCTTTTTATCAAAGAATTTTCCATAGACAATATCATGTTTTCTTGCAATGATAGCTCTCCACATCCAGGGATCTTTTTCTGGATCCTCGCACCACCAGTGTGCCGGCACCGTTCTCTCTTCCAGAGAAAATCCTGGGATTTCATTCTTAAATAGAGGAAGAAACCCAATTTCATTTATATAGTCTATTGTATCTTCGACAGTCCGAAGGCATTCTGGATCATCCCAGTCCACTCCATACATGATCCATGTCCCAGATTCGTTTCCCATGGCCATTGTCCCTCTTTCACATCAAAATCTGTTCCCACATTTGGGACAGTAAACAAAATCCTCTGTGGTCTCATATCCGCAGTAAGAGCACCGCCGGAAGGAATGCCTTCCCTGATTGATTTTTTCCAGATGTTCTGGCAGTATCTTAGGTTTCTCACCTTTTGCAATCGCTTTTCCTACTTCCGGATCCAATTCATATAAAGTATTACAGCAGCTTGTCCTTACATAATAGCGCCTGTTCCACTTAAAACATGGGATAAAAAATAGTGACAACACTGTATAGGTCATAAACACATGAAAGCTTCCATATTTCCCACAAATATTACATGTAATAAGCTGCGAAAAGTCCAAATCTTTTCTTCCATCCGTAATTCCCATCATAAAAAACATATTATTCTTCCACTCCGTAGCTATCAAGTTCTTGTTGGATCCAGGTCATGATCACATCTACTAGGTATTCCTGTTGAATCTGACTCAAATCTCTGCCTGGTTGAATTTTATGCCACTTTCTGATACATTCCCGGCAACAGGTGGCAGTTGCATGCTGGGCAATAAAGACTGGATGTCCTTTGGTCGGTGTCTGCTTCCCATCATTGGGAATTACTGCAGGTGCTTCTCTTTTGGCAATGAAATCCATCGCATGTTCTCTTATAGTTTTCAAACCTTTTTCCTTGATATAATCAATGTCTTTTTGCTTCAGGTGAAAACTGCTCCGAAATTTTGAATTTCCGAGATGTTCAAATAATTGTGTATACCATTCTTCTTTTGTCACATCACATCACTCTTTTCTGCCCCAAGAACACAGCTATTTTGCGTTATTGAATGAGTTTCTTCCTTGTTATAATACAATCAATAGCTCTGCTCCATATTATCTCTATCATTTTTATCATTCAAATCTTTTTGATTAAATGCCGGAAAACCCATAAAACCAGATGCATCGCCTAAATCTAACCCTGTTTCTGGTTCCATTCTTTTTACAGGCAATGGAATCCAGTAACTTTCTTTTTTTTACCATCAAAAATTTGAAATTTATCAAGTGAATATTTCACTGGAACCAGACTATCATATTCTTCTACGTTAAATTTTAACTTCCAGATTTTCATATCAATTCCTCGTCTTTCTATTATTTAGGAAAATCTTTAACGTTTCTCTAATAACTGATCAATATATTTAATAATCCGAATAACATCTTCTTTTGAAACCACACCTTCTTTTACTTGAATGTTCTCTAAATTATGCCTTGATCTATCAAACAGATAATCTAAATGCGCCCCTAAAACTCTGGTTTTTAATCCATCACTGACGCAAAACACATGGCAATGATCTTCTGAAAGTGATGCAGGTGTCAAATGGTACCCATAATTATTGTCTGCGTCGTTTTCTGGAAAAGTCAAATCATACAATTCCATATAGGCATCTCCTTTTTCCATATTAAACAATCTTTTATCAATAATCGGATTTTCTAATACATTTTTCAATGGTTCTAATTCACTTATAAGCGTAGCTGTTCTTATCTCTGTTGGAAATATAGCTCCATCAATAAAAAATAACAATACCCCATTAAGAAACGTATTATCTCCAGAATAATTCCACTCTTCTATTTTTTGCATATCAATAGCAAATTTGTATGGATCTCCTATTATCATCTCATCTGCTCCCTTATGTAATTCCCGTTATAATATTATGTATTTGACACCAGATTATATATATGCAAGCGATAACACCAAAACATTCTAAAACCACACCAATAAAATACATTTCTTTGGGTGCTAATTTGTATTCTGATAAATCAGCTAATAAAATGTTTTTAATAATAAACTTGATTGATTTCATAAGTGTTATGGTTAAGCCGATGAACGGCCAAAGTATTGTAAATACTGCAAAAATCCATGTAACACATACTGGCATTATATTAAGCAAATACTTTTCATAAAAACCGGATATAAAGATTGTTAAAACAAATATTCCAACTGTTACTATAAGACCTTTTGCAAATAAATTTACATGTTCAAGTATTGGATTTTTCATCTGACGCTTTTTCCCCACTATTATAAATCCCCAACATATCTTCTAATAAAGCCTTCTTTAATTTGTCCTGCGAAGCCTTCGAAGGTTTCATATATAACCAGATTCCCAAAACCGGAATTGTTACAAATGGTATCAAACAAATCACAGATACAATCAGCGACTGAATCATACTGTAATCTAATCCTAATCCGATTTTTATAAGTTTATATATCATAAATAATATAAAGCCAATGGCACCATAGGAAAGTGCGTAGACCAATTCATCTTTATCATAATAATATTCAATGCAAATACCATTTGCCGATCTGCAAATTTTTCCTTGCATGATTGTCGGCGAGTATAGTTCAAATAAATTTTTAATAGTTACATGTTCTGGATAATATTTGACCCAAAACATATTTCCATGTATTTTTCCTACAAAACCTGTCATTTTCAATTCTTTCGGATTGCTTACAAAATGATTGAACCTCCAGGTGAAATCTTCTATGGATAAATTTTGCTTTTCAATTTTCTCTTTTTTCACTTTGTACTGCCTGATACTCATCCCCATCGCACATCTCCCCTTTCTATCCATTGTACTGTTGTCAGCCTTCTTTCACAAGGAAAATTTGTGCGGATTGATGCTTGAAAGTCTTTTTTTGTGTGATAAAATGTTACACGGAATTGTTCTTAAGAACGACTATTTTTCAGGGAGTATTTGATTATGAAATCATCCAATGACCTGCGTACCAGTTTACGCGCCATAGATCATAAAGGTTATCCGGCATATAAATCTCTGGCCGGAAACTATCAGTTTGAGCGATTTATATTAGCCATCGATCATGTACAAGGTGATCCATTCGCATCCCCGTCCAGCTTACATGTAGAGATTCTTCACAGACAGGCTGGATTTCCTTCTGCTTATCTGGATTCAGCGGATGCCCGGATCGCACTGGCAGATCATCTGACCAGGTGTCTGTCTGCTCAGTTCGAAACATATAATTTTAAAGCAAAGGGATCCGGAAAAAGTGGTCTGATCTCTACAACCCATTGCGGGCAGGAAGTGCTGGAGCGTTCTGCCTGTCAGGTGCTCGATGACCGGATCATCGCCAGATTCCATGTAGGATTCCCGGCATTTGGTCGATCCATCAATGCCGGTGAGCTGGAGAAGATCCTGTTTGATTTTCTTCCACGTTGTGTTGAAAATACATTCTTTTTCAAAAAGCTGGATGCAAAGAAGCTGGAAACAGCCATTCATCTCTATGAAGACCAGCAGGAGCTTCGGGCACTGCTTCAGGAACACCATTTGAAAGCATTTGTGAAAAATGGTGCGATTCTTCCGAGAAAAAGCGGTGTTTCCGATCTGCCTATGAAGGATCCCATTCCCTTCTGCTCTCCTGCTTCCATGGAACAAACGTTTGTTCTAAAACATATAGGAGCTGTCACGGGAATGGCGATTCCGGAAGGTATTACGTTGATTGTGGGTGGTGGATACCATGGTAAATCAACCCTTCTGGAAGCTTTACAGACCGGCGTATACAACCATATTTACGGTGATGGCCGGGAATTTGTCATCACAGACGCTACCGCTATCAAGCTGCGGGCTGAAGATGGACGATCCGTACGAAATGTAAATATTTCCATGTTTATCAATGATCTTCCCAATAAGAAGGATACAACCTGCTTCTCTTCCATGGACGCCAGTGGAAGTACTTCTCAGGCAGCCGGGGTGATCGA
This sequence comes from Hominiventricola aquisgranensis, assembly GCF_040096225.1. Taxonomy (NCBI): domain Bacteria; kingdom Bacillati; phylum Bacillota; class Clostridia; order Lachnospirales; family Lachnospiraceae; genus Hominiventricola; species Hominiventricola aquisgranensis. Next base: position 5,227 of record NZ_JBBMFC010000022.1, read on the forward strand.
AAGTCTGGAGGCAGGTGCACATCTGTTCTTAATTGACGAGGACACCTCTGCTACCAACTTCATGCTTCGGGATGAGTTCATGCAACAGGTGATCAGCCGGGAAAAGGAACCAATCACACCCTTCTTGGAGCGTGCTAGAAATCTGTATGAAAGAGCTGGTGTTTCCACCATTCTGGTGGCTGGCAGTTCCGGTGCTTTCTTCTATATTGCGGATCATGTGATCCAGATGGACAATTATCATCCAGTCGAGATCACAGAGAAAGTAAAAGCTCTCTGTAATAATTATCCGACTCCTCGGACAGAAGCACCTGATTTTCAGGTTCCAAAATTCGACCGAACTATCCCACCCTTCCGCCGTACAGAGGATTCCAGAAGATCTCGATGCGGACGGAACCGTGGAGACTTGAACAGCCGGACAACGTCTCATGAGCATATGAAAACCAAACTCTACGGGAAGGATTCTTTTTCCATTGATAAAGAGACGGTAGATCTGCGCTACGTGGAACAGCTTGTAGACGCAGAGCAGACAGCTGCACTTTCTTATTTCCTGCGATATGGACTCGAACAGATAATCGACGGTCAAAAAACCGTTCAGGAGACTGCAGAACAATTGATGAAACTGATGGATCAGAAGGGCTGGCTTCCATTTTGCAGCTCCTATATTCCCTGCGGACTTGCAAAGCCCCGGATACAGGAACTCTATGCCTGCCTGAACCGGTTCAGAGGATAATAATCAGTTTTAATTAATAATGCGTTATAAAAGCAAGGTCACCACATGGATTTTGTGATGACCTTGCTTTTTTGTTATGTAGTGTATTTTCTATATCGTTCTCTCTACTGATTCAACACTTCTGTGATCTTCTGGATCATCTCATCTTCTTTCAGTCGGAATTTGATCTCCACACGTCTGGAAGCCGGCATATCTACGATATCTGTGTTCGCCTTATAAACCGGATCACTGAATGAGCGTCCGTTCACCGTCAATAACTGTTCCAGTACTTTGATATTTTCCTTACTCAGTCCATTGGATGAGTTCAGACAGAACTTCGCAACCGAGTTGGCACGATTGAAAGAAAGTGTCATATTACTCTGATAATCTCCGACTGTATCTGTGTGACCTTCAATAATGATCTCCGCAATATATGGGCGGAAATTATCCTGGAGAAGCACATCCAAATACATGGGAATTACTTCCTTCAAGGTATTTTTACTAGCCGCGGTCAGTGTAGCACTGTTATATTTGAACAGCACATCTGTAGAAAAACTGATGGAACCGGTCTGAGGATCTACCTGCATGGTAGAGTTGGAAAACTTCGTCTGTAATTCCCCAATAATATCTGTCCGGATTCCTACAATATCCTGCAGTTCGCTTTTGGCACTGTTCAATTCATCTCTTGCCTCATCAATCATCTGATAAGCTGACTGCAGCTCTTCTTCCGTCATCGTCTGCCTGGCATAAGCATCTTCCAGTTTTTGCAGGGATGCCTGCCGTTCTTTCTCTGACTCTTCCAGTTCTGTTCTGGTGTTGTTCAATTGTAATTCCGCCTGTTCCAAGTCTGTAGTCTTCATCTTGTAGATGCCAAGCGTAATGGCAATGATCAGCACAAAAAGAAGTAAAAGTGCTGCCATCATATCAGAATAAGACTGCCAGTAGCTTGGAGCCTGAAACACTTCTCTCCCTTTTCGCTTATTTTTCATATAAATCCCTCATCTGATGAAACGTATACAATTCATTGCCAAGGTTTTCACATGCCCGGTTCAGCTTTTCTTCTACATGCTGTTGGCGTTCCAGAGAAAGCTGCATAGAATCCTGCATAGCGCGGCTTGCATCCAGCAGCAGACGGGTACTCTCCTCCAGTCGCTGAAAATTGCGGGCATATGTACTCTGCGCCTCACAGGCATCTTTCAGATTTCTTCCGAGACTGTCAAACTCAGTTCCAAGAGATTCGGACAACTGGTTCATAAACTGCTGCACGATCTTGTCCAGACCTTTGATCTGACTTTCCTCATTGCATTTCATCAGTTCCATGATGGACTTCATGGAGTTCGCCATATTTGCCTGATAGATCAGCATGGCATTCATGTTCTCGTCTACCTGGCTCACTGGCGGCTCTGTGCACTCATGGAATGTCTCCAAAAATGTAGTCAGCCTTGTATAAGCATCTGCCATGATTCCACGATACACAAAGTTAAATACCAGTGAAAAGAAGATTCCATATACGGACGTATGGAATGCCACTTTCATACCTGATAATAACGGTGCAATATTATCAGAAATAGTAAAAATATCATTACCGGTAAAAGAAAGCATTCCCAGAGTCAGTCCCAGAAATGTACCAAGAATACCTAGACCGGACATCGTTCCAGAGACTACGGAATTATAGTGTGTCCCTGCAATCTGATCCAGCAGATCCTCGTTGATATATTCTTCCACACTGCAGGCAGAGGTAACCGTTCCCTTTTTTGTTGTATGGGCTTTGATTCGTCTCTGATATTTAGCAAACTGTGCGTCAAGAACACTATCTTCAAACACATTCTCTTTTTCTTTATACTGACTCCAGAGATTTGCAGAAGATACTTCGTATTGGGTACTCATACTCTTAGCTACCCGTTCCAGTGCGTCACCTGCCCGGTTTAACCGGTTGAAAAATACAGCGGAAATAATCATCAGAATACCGATCAGAATGAAAAATGTCAGATTGATAGCAAAATTACTGATGGAGCCGATTTCCCCCGTAAAGACTCCATTGATGTACAGAATAAATCCTAACATCAGAATATATAAGACAAACAGAAAATAATAGGATTTGCGTTTCATGCATGCCCTCCTTCGTATATGATTTGATAGAACTACTTTACCATATTTTAGAAGGAGGGACAATGGAAGCGCATGAATCTTAAAACAAACTTAACAAAATCTTAAAGACGTGCAACACCCGTCTTCTTTGCAGCCTCGGCCACTGCTTTTGCAACCGCCGGACCAACTCTCTTGTCAAATGCTTTCGGCATCCCCTCCTTTAATATTTCCATCCTGAATATTATCTATAATTTGATTTAAGATAGCGTCAAACGCCTTTTCTTCTCCAATTTTTCTGAACATATTGATTCTCCATCTGATACGATTATTTCACATAACTCCATACGAGCAGCCAAGTAACCTCACGCTACTGTCTTTGCTGCCCAGTATAGCATTTTGCTGTTGTCGTGTCAAAATTGAACCTTATAATAGCTCGTCAGAATAATATGGAAGAATAATCTTCCGTCCTTCGATCAGGCATGTATCATGCATGCCATTGATGGTCATAACTTCATTAATATAATCCATGCGATCCTCATAATGTGCAGCATCCATATAATCTCCTGCCAGATCCCACAGAGTATCTCCGTCCTGGATCTCCACATTCGCATAATATTTATACATAGCAGGCGCAGCCGGTTCCTTTGCTCTGGTGATCATGGAACCGAATCCCATACCGATCACAAATATTACTACAAGTGTCAGCACAATCAGCAGGATCATCTTTCTCTTTTCTCGCTGCTTTCTCAGTGCTCTTGCTCTGCGCTCTCTTCTCATATCTTCTCTCTGAACTGTCTGTGCTGCATACATTTCATTCACTCTCCTTTTATCAAGAACCAAACATCTGTTCTATGTGCTTATTATAGTATCAGAACACATGTTTGTCAACAGATAAATCGAATATTTGTTCGGAAAATATGTTCTGTTTCATGCAGTCGGAATTCTACAAATGAAGCGAGTGACCTGTCATTTCCTTGTTTACTTTATGTACACAGACATGCTATAATTAGTTTTCATTCTAAGGAAAAAGATAATAAGAGAACAATAGTGAGGGAGTTTTTCAGATGGCAATTCGTAAAAACGGAATCGTTGTATTAGGAGCAGTATTTGTTGATATCAAAGGGTTTCCGGAGGATATTTATATTCCGGACGGACGGAATGCAGGAACGGTAGAATATGTTCATGGCGGAGTAAGCCGGAACGTGGTGGAGGACATTGCCAATCTTGAGCTGCGCCCTACATTTCTTGGTATTGTAGATGACTCTGCACTGGGTGAGGATGTCATCCACAAGCTGAAGAATCATAAAGTAAACACCGAATATATGCAGACAATCCCCAATGGAATGGGAACCTGGCTTGCCGTATTTGATCACAACGGCGATGTAGCTGGCTCTATTTCTCAGAGACCAAACCTTCTGCCGATCATGGATACCTTAGAGGAAAAAGGGGACGAGATCTTCGCAGAGGCTGATTCTGTGGTAATCGAAGTTGATATGGATAAGGATATTGTAAAAAAAGTGGTGCAGCTCTGCGAGAAATATGACCGGAAGCTGTATGGTGTGGTCAGCAACATGAGTATTGCTATGGAACGCCGTGATCTTCTTCAGAAATTCGACTGCTTTATCTGCAACCAGCAGGAAGCTGGCATGTTCTTCTCCGATGATTACAGCGAAAAAGGCCAGGAAGAACTTCAGGAGATTCTGGCAGACTGTCTGAAAAACGGCAACATTCCTTCTATGGTTGTTACTATGGGTGGAAAAGGCTCTGTCTATGCGGACTGCGAAGGACTGCGGGGGTTCTGCCCACCTAAGAATGTATCTGTAAAAGATACCACTGGTGCAGGTGATTCCTTCTGTGCAGGTGTTGCCAGCGGACTGACATACGGAAAAACTCTTCCAGAAGCCGTTGAGATAGGTACCCGTCTGGCAGCTTCTGTGATCACTTCTTCTGAAAATGTATGTCCTCGCTTTCTGCCTGCGGAATTTGGACTTGAAATGTAAAAGCTGCTATCCCCTGTGATAGACACCATACTCCAGGGCTGGTACGGACAATCAAAAAACTCCGACAGGATATTGAGTACCTTAATCACTCAATTCTCGTCGGAGTTCTATTTTTTATCTACAGATCTGCATATTTACCGATCTTCCATTATACAGCTTTCTTTGCAGTTGTTTTTTTCCATGCACACCAGCAGATAAACCCAAGGAATACCACTGCTGCGATCATCCAGCAGACGAATGTCAGAGTGTCTTTTCCGCTGAACATATCGTAATAACCTTTCAGATAGATGAACGCGATCAAAAGTGGCAGGAACCAGGTCACATAAGCGCGCAGTGCGGCCGGGAATTTGATTCCCTCACCGGCATTTGTCTCATCCATAAATCCATCCCATCCCCATCCGTTCTTTCTGGTACAGAACAGAACATAGCCAAGACTTCCCAGCGGAAGCAGGTTATTGGATACGATGAAGTCTTCCAGATCCATGATCGTACTGCCCTCTCCCAGCGGCTGAATACCAGACCACAGATTGTAGCCAAGAACAGCAGGCATGGACAGCAGGATCACCAGGACTGCACTGACTGCCACACTTTTCTTACGGGACCATCCGAACAGATCCATATCAAATGCAATAATATTTTCAAATACAGCAATAATCGTACTCAGTGCTGCAAAGGTCAGGAACAGGAAGAACAGTGCGCTCCATAAAAATCCACCGGTCATCTGTGCAAAAATATTGGGCAGAGTGATAAATACAAGGCTCGGTCCTGCTCCAGGCTCGATTCCATAGGAAAAACATGCCGGAATAACAATAAAACCGGCGGTCAGTGCTACAAAAGTATCAAGGATCGTAATATTGATTGCTTCACCTGTCATGCTTCTGGAATGATCCAGATAACTTCCGAATATCATCATAGCGCCGATACCAAGGGACAGGGTGAAGAATGCCTGGCTCATGGCTCCGAATACCACATTTCCAATACCGGTCTCTACCATCTTCTGGAAATCAGGAACCAGATAGAAACGAATGCCATCCACTGCTCCCTCAAGGAACACCGAATGGATCGCCAATACAACCATGATCGCAAGCAACGCTATCATCATAACTTTTGTTACTTTCTCAATACCGGACTGCAACCCAAATTTACATACGATAAATCCGATGACACAGATCAGGACGGTCCAGAAGATCATGGTCGGATAATCAGCCAGCATGGATCCAAATGCATTGGTAACGTATTCCGGATCAGCCTGGGAAAAATCACCCCTTAGACTTCTGAAACAGTAATATATCATCCAGCCGCCAACCATGGTGTAGAACATCATCAGAAGATAACAGCCGAAAATACCGATATATTTCATCAGATGCCAGGAAGTGCCCGCTGGCTCCAGCTGTTCAAATGCCATAGCTACGCTCTTCTTGCTTCCGCGTCCAATGGAAAATTCGCAGACCATAGCCGGAATACCCATGATCAATAAGAACAATAAGTAAATTAAAATAAATGCGGCTCCTCCGTATTCACCGCACATGTACGGAAATTTCCATACGTTGCCAATTCCGATGGCACATCCTGCGGAAACCAGGATGAATCCCAGTCTGGAACTGAATTTTTCTCGTTTCATACTCTATACTCCCTCCGTATATATAACATTTAATCATTATAAAATGTTCCTGTCACCCTTGCAACCACACGATTTTTATATTAGAATAAGAAAAACTTATATTATCAGGAGATATCTATGAACATCAATCAATTGAAATATTTTATCTCCGTGGCAGAATACCGGAGCTTTACCAAAGCTGCCAATCAGTTTTACATCTCCCAGACAGCGATTACCCAGCAGATCCAGGCATTGGAAGAAAGTATGGGCGTGACCCTCATTGACCGTTCCCGCCGCCCCATTATGCTGACCCCAGCAGGAAATGTGTTTTTAAATGAAGCCCGGGCCATTCTGGAACGGATGGATATGGCAGTCAGCCGGGTACGTGATGCTTCCACCGGACTGGTGGGAACTCTGCGAATCGGTTATACCAAAGGTTATGAACGAAGCAATCTTTCTAATCTGCTCCGCAGCTTTCACCAGGAATATCCGAACATTCTGATCACCTGCAGCCGCTGCGATACCGATATGCTGGCGGCTGGTCTGTTAAACGGCGATTATGATATGATCTTTACCTGGGACAGCACCAATATTCTGCTGGAGGATCAAGTCTGTCACCGGCTGGTAGAACGAGTTCCGCTGATCGTTGCACTCTATGCCGGTCATCCCCTTTCCGGCCGTCATACATTGAACCGTATGGAGTTAAAAGGTGAACAGATTCTCTACATGTCTCCCTCCGGTGTGGGTGATTCCTTCGGGGATAGCCATTTTATGGAGTTGTATCGAAAAGCGGGATATCAACCGGATATTCTGTTCCGCTCCTCTGATGCCGAAAGTATTCTTATGATGGTAGCCGCCGAGGAAGGCATTTCCATTCTGCCTGCTTACGTAACAAATAAGCTGAAAGATGCCGATAATCTTGTCTTCGTTCCACTGGTCGGAGAAGAAGAATACGAAGAGATCATTGCAGTCTGGAAATCAGACAATGCCGGACAAGCTCTCCAGAAATTTGTCCTGCGGATCAGAGGTGCTGAATAAATTGAATCCGACTGTTGCATTTTGAAGAAGAAGTGTTATAATATTCTTTGTTCAGGAAGTATAGCTCAGCTGGGATGAGCGTTCGCCTCACACGCGAGAGGTCATGGGTTCGAGCCCCATTACTTCCATGTAAAAAACCCCGAAATCTCGGGGTTTTTTATTTTCATGTTGCATTTCGTGTTGCATAGTTCTGTAAATTACTGAATAAACTATAAAAACAGCATATACTTAACATAATATTCTTACGTTAATCATATGCTGCCATTTCATTTTCTAAAATTCCCTCTTTTCAATAATCCGAACAGAGATTCGATAAGATATCCCAAGTATTAATGCATAGATGAGTATCCCGACAAGCACCAGCAGTAATCCTTTCGCTTGCAGCAGTGTCTGTATCTGCTCCAGCAGTAATGACCCTTTCAGTTTCTTTACACCGACAATCCCACTCAGAAAGAAACCAAGCATCATACCGCTGAAGAGACTCCTTCCTTTCTCACTTCCAAATTTAAGATTCAGCGGAAGTGCCAGTGCAAGGAAGAGAATCACAACAGGAATCATGAAACATGTACTGCTCAGGATCTCCCACATAACGACTTCTGTCATCGTTCGATGCCTGATGACATGATACAGCAGTTCCAGTATAAGGATCAGCAGACTGCCTGCTCCTGCCAGTGCCATGGCAAACAGATATTTCTCTGTTACATATGTTTTTCGCTTGATCGGCAAAGTCATCAGATAGGTCATACCATGCTGGTATTCGTCATAGCTTATTGTACTGATGGTAAAAAGTCCGAATAAAAACGGAAAGAATCCAAGAATAGACTGTCCCATGCTGTTGTCCATTACAGCCAACAACCCATAAAAAACAAGCACAGCGCCAAACATTTTTCCCTGATTTTTCAATAATTTCCAGTCTTTGATAAAAAGAGCTTTCATGCTATCTCCCTCCTGCCATAATCATCAGAACCTGATCAACACTGCCATTTTCAACAGCAATCTGTGGCCAGTTCTCCATATAGTACTGCTTCTGATTGGTCAGACACGCATAGCCATACGACTCTTCCTTTTCCTTCAGGATCCATTCTTTGTCAAGTGTTTCGTACTGCTCCGGCGTCACTTTCAGGATTCCATACTGCTCCAGCAGCACATCTGTCTGTTCATGAAAATGAATCTGCCCATGATCGATCAGATAAATATCATCACACAATCCTTCCAGATCTGAAGAAATATGTGAACTGATCAGGATTGACCGGTCACCTGGAATCATAAACTCCCGCAGCAGATCCAGAATCTCCTCTCTTACCATCACATCCAGTCCGGCGGTAGGCTCATCCAGAATCAACAGTCTGGCATCTCTGTTACAGATTGCTGTAAGTACCTTTAATTTGGCTTTCATACCTGTAGAGAATTCCCTGATTTTTTTATCCATGGGAAGTGAAAAACGTTCGCAGTAATTGCAGAACCGCTCCTTATCAAAAACCGGATACAGAGCTTCCAGAATCGGGAGCAGATCTTTGATCGTCAGGTATTCAGAAAATCCCGCATCTGACAGTACCACACCAATTTGCTGCCGTTCCTCTATCGTTAGTTCACTGACTGGATGCCCAAAAACAGCTACCTCACCGCTCTCTGGACGGATCAGTCCAAGAATTAACTTAAAAGTCGTACTTTTACCTGCTCCATTAGCACCGATCAATGCGGTAATCTGTCCTTCTCTTATCTCCATGGAACAATCCAGCTGGAAGTCCGAATATGTTTTCTTTGCATGCTCTAATCTGATCATGATAAATCCTCCAATATGAGTTCAAATGTATCAGTCAGCTCCTGATTGCTAAGACCAAGGCTTCGTCCTTTTCGGACCGCCTGCTCAAGCAGATTTTCTACTTCCTGTTTTTGCTGCTCTAAAAATAATTCCTGACAGGCGGATGATACAAAGCTCCCCTTGCCATGTACGGTTCTGACAAATCCTGCCTGCTCCAGATCGTCATAGGCTTTTTTGACCGTCAATGCGCTGATCTTTAGCTCTTTGGCCAGAGCACGCACCGAAGGAAGCGGCTCGCCTTCTTTCATCTGCCCGGTACTGATCAATGCCCGGAACTGTCTGGATAACTGCTCATAGATCGGCTCCATTGAGGAATGATTGATAATCAAGTTCATATGAGTTCCTCCTTGTAATAAACAGTATATAACAGCATAGAACTGTTGTCAACTGTTATATGCTGTTTATCTGTAAAATTATATAAAAATACCGTCGAATTATCTATCAGAATAATTCGACGGTCATATAAATCTATTTTCATTATCTATTCTGTAAAATCATCAGAATCAGTCTGCCACTCCGGTCTCACATCCTCATTGATCGGATGACTGTTTACTGCCGGGTTGCTGTAACGCTGCTCAGTGATTTCACGATAGAAAGCAGCACGCGTAGCTTCCGTATACGGAGTGATCCAGAAGAATCCGATTCCCAGTGTCAGGATTCCCACAAGATACCAGCCAAAGAAACTTACATCCAGGCAGAACAGACGCCACTTATTTCCCATCATGATCCGTTTGGATTCGGTAATCGCTTCCATCACTGACAAATCTTCGTTTTCTGCCATAATATAGGGTGTCATAGCATATCGATACAAAGCAATATATCCGGGAATCACAAACAGGATGGACCAGAGCATAACCATCATGCCGCGGAAGAACTGCATACAGAAGCCTTCCCAGAGTCTGCGGATATGGGAAAACAGATTTCCCACAGACGGATCATTGTCATCGGTCACATTCAGAAAAAACTGAGCATATCCAAGCGTCACTGCTCCACCGATCACAAGCTGAATCAGAACCATTGCGATCAACGTAATCCCAAGTCCTATGAGAAACGGAAGTATTGCATCATAGACACCTGCGGACTTCAACTGATCCAAAGCATCTGTATTGCTTGTGCCCGTCTGAGTAAATATCTCGGTACTGTAGCTGACATCCATGACCGCACCCAACAGTCCTCCAAGAAAACCAACAACAATGGCCGGAAACCATCGCCCACGCAGGTTCTCTCTTGCAATTTTTCTAAAATCTCTTGATAGTAACATGTCTCTCTCCTGTTATTTCTTCTTTCGTATACAATGCTCTTATCTGGCGGTCGTTTCATAAAGAGAACAACATTTATCTGCCAGACAGACGATCACCGCCTCCCTGCTCTTAGGAATCTGCCAGGGAATCAGCGGCCACATATGGCTCCTGATAATATTTTCTTCTTTGGCTCCCATAGGAAAATGCCGTCTTGCATTTTTCCATGCACGGGAAGGGTGACTGAATCCATGCCATCTGTGCCAGGTACTCTTCTCATGCCAGTCATACAGATAAAAATCATGAAGAAGAGCTCCTGTCAGCAACGCACGCTCATTGGCACTTAAATGTAGATGCTTATTGATCCAGAAACTTAATTTTACCACATTCATGCAATGCTCATAGGTAGATGTCCTTCCATGCTGCACAAATCCATGCATGGACTGTACCCTACTGTCTTCCTGATATTGCTTCAGGATCTGATGGATCTTCTGTCGGTCTTCCTTGGTCAAATGAAATAAGAACATACGATCATCCTTTTATTTTCTTGCAATCACATACCAGGTTTTACTGTAATTTCCTTCATTTTCCAGGAAATGATTGGAACATTTTTCCACGCGAAACCCATTTTTACAAAGCAGCTCACAGACGGCCTTCTCATCATGAACGATCTCTTTGATGTTTTCCTCGAACTGCCTGATTCCATTTTCGAACACAGTCGTCTTCAGATTGATCCTTCCATCCGGGTCATGGGTTACCATAAACTGTGCCTTCACCGTATCGCTGAAATCAAGATCGATAGGCTCTTCCATAGGAACTTCCTTCTCGTTGAGAATATCAAATATAAAATAACCACCGTCTTCCAGATCATTATATACGTTGGCAAAGATCCGGTCAATATCAGAAAGCTCCATGATATGATTCAGGGCATCACCTGTACAGGTCACAAGATCGAACTTCTGATCCGGCCGGTAAGTGATCATATCTGCCACGTCATAATGAATCTTCGGATTACGCTCTCGTGCGATCGCGATCATCCCTTCTGAAAAGTCCATGCCGCTGGCATTGATCCCATGAGCATGCAGGATCTCGCAGAGGACGCCGGTTCCACAGGCGAGGTCGAGACTTTTCTCAATATGGATCTGATTCTGTTCCATCCATGTTAATAGCTGTTCACCAAATGCCTCCGGAAAATAATTCCAGCCAAACTGGTTGTACACATTGCAAAATGCTTTACTATAACTCATCGTATTCACTCTTATATAAAATAATCTCACCGGCTGCACGGGTCTTTGCAAGATCAATGACCCTCTGATTCTCACTTCCTCGATACTGCAGGGTCAGGTTTCGTTCTGCCATCAGAAACGGGCCGTCTACCAGTACATCGGCCAGCTCCAGAAGACGCTGTACGCCTGACTCTTCCATTTTCAGAAGCTGTTCATATAAGTAGCCAGTATAGATCATCAGATGCTTGTGCATGGCTTTGACCGCCTCTGCAACAGGAACCAGTGCCTCCGCCTGACAAAATGGTTCGCCGCCGGAGAAGGTCACACCGGACAGCAGTGGATTCTGTCGGATGCTCTCCAGGATCTGCTCCACATCAGCAATATGGCCGCCTGCAAAATCATGGGTCTGCGGATTATGGCAGCCAGGACAATGATGGGGACATCCCTGTGTAAAGATCACATAACGGATGCCGGGACCATCCACAATAGAATCCTGGATGGTCCCGGCGATCCGAAGCTCTTTAGGAAAGGCTGTGTTTAACACGATCCCGCTCCTCCGCTCTCTTTGCATTGTTGAACCGATCGGTGGTTCCTACAAGGTAACCGGTAATTCTGCGGATCCGGTCAAATTTTACATCTGCTCCTACCATTCCATTTTCAGGTAATACTCTTCCTGCCATAATACCAATCTCCTTTTCTATGTATTAGTGATTCGGGTCAAAATATACCGGAATATCCGGGTATTTCTTCCGAAGTTCATTCAGTCGTTCAATGGATACTGCTTCTCCTTCATGCCGGCCACATCTTGGACACACGTCATCAATCACACCCGTAAATCCACATACAGGGTCACGATCCACCGGATGGTTTACAGATCCATATCCGATTCCACTCTCTTTCATGCAGCGGATCACTGCTTCAAATGCTTCCGGATTCTTTGCAGTATCTCCATCCAGCTCCACATAACTGATATGTCCCGCATTGGTCAGTGCATGGTACGGTGCCTCAATACGGATCTTCTCGAATGCACTGATCGGATAATATACAGGCACATGGAACGAATTGGTGTAATACTCTCTGTCCGTCACACCCGGGATCTTTCCAAAGCGTTTCTGATCAATACGGACAAATCTTCCGGACAGACCTTCTGCAGGTGTGGCCAGTAAGGTAAAGTTAAGGCCGGTCTTCTCAGACTCTTCATCCAGATATTTCCTCATGTGAGTAATGATCTCAAGACCTAACTTTCTGCTCTCCTCACTCTCGCCGTGGTGCTTGCCGGTCAGAGCTACCAAAGTCTCAGCAAGTCCGATAAATCCAACACTTAACGTACCATTTTTCAGAACCTCTCCCACCTGATCGTTGATATTCAGATTTTCAGAATCGATCCAGATTCCCTGTCCCATCAGGAACGGATAATTTTTCACTGTCTTTTTCTTCTGAATCTCAAAACGGTGAAGAAGCTGTCTGCAGCAAAGAGCCAGACGCTTGTCCAGTGTTTTATAAAATACATCCATGTCACCTTTTGCAAGAATTCCAAGTCGTGGAAGGTTGATGGAAGTAAAGCTTAAGTTTCCTCTTCCGCAGGTCACTTCTTTGGTCGGATCATAATGATTTCCCATAACACGGGTACGGCATCCCATGTAAGCAACCTCCGTGTTATAGTCACCTTCTTTATAGTACGGAAGGTTAAATGGTGCATCGATAAAGCTGAAGTTCGGGAACAGCCGCTTTGCAGATACTTTGATGGCCAGACGGAACAGATCATAGTTAGGATCTCCCGGATTATAGTTGATACCTTCTTTTACTTTAAAGATCTGTACCGGGAAAATAGCAGTTTCGCCATTTCCAAGTCCTGCATCCGTCACCTTCAGAAGATTTTTCATAGCCATCCGCGCTTCCGGACTGGTACAGGTTCCGTAGTTGATGGAGCTGAACGGTACCTGCGCACCGGCTCTGGAATTCATGGTATTCAGGTTATGAACCAATGATTCCATCGCCTGATAGGTGGCAAGATCTGTCTCCTTCATAGCGATCCGAATAGAAGTCTTATGACATCTGCGGATGTCCTCTTCCTTCGGAACTACTTCCATCCAGCCAGCACCTTCCTTCATCACCCACTGCACGAAAGCTTCCTCATAGCTGTCAATATTGCTCATATTGATCCGCTCCGGCATGGCTGCCTTCAGTGCGTTGCGGAACGGTTCACCCAATACATTTTCACAGTCATATTCCAGCCAGAAATACCGCTGAACTGCATCATAATATTCTTTACGGAACGTACATGCCACACCTTCTGCCATGGCATAATCAAAGTTCGGTACTGCCTGTCCACCATGCATCTCATTCTGGTTTGCCTGGATCGCAATACATGCCAGGGAAGCATAGGTTGCAATGGATTTTGGCTGACGGATAAATCCGTGACCAGTAGAGAATCCATCATGGAACAACTTCACCAGATCGATCTGGCAGCAGGTCTCTGTCAGCATGTAAAAGTCTTTATCATGGATATGAATATCGCCATTGATATGCGCAGCCGCAATATCCTTCGGCAAAATATAGTTGTCTACAAAATAGTTAGCACCCTCAGAACCATATTTCAGCATGGTTCCCATGGAAGTATCCGCATCAATATTGGCATTCTCACGCTTGATATCTGCATCAGCCGCGCTGGTAAATGTAAGTTCCCGGTAAATATTTACCAGATCTGCTTCCGTTTTTCTGACTTTGGTATGCTCTGCCCGATATAGAATATATGCTTTTGCTGTCTTGGCATAGCCATGCTCGATCAGCTTCTCTTCCACAAGATCTTGTATCTGTTCCACGTTCGGAATCTGACCATGCGGAATGGATTCTACAATCTCAGTCACCAGTTTTTCAAACTCTAATGGAGAAATGGCCTCTACCATTGCAGCATCATTTGCCTTATGAATTGCACTGCTGATCTTCTTTATATCGAACGGAACCGGAGTTCCATTCCTCTTCTTGATCGTCTCCGGACACGTAATTGTACTCTCCCTCATTTTCATTCCTCCAAAACTATATCTAGTATTTTAGTTCTTATCCCTGTACTAAATACAGTATCACTAAACGATCAGAAGTGCAAGGACAATTTGTACAGGCTAAATGTTTTTCGTGAAGATTATCCTGGATGTCCAATATTAGAATTTATCTGCAAAAAAACTTTTATAGCCCTCTCCATAGATCTCATTTGCACTGGTCACGATCATAAATGCCTGCGGATCCAGTTCTTTTACCAGCTCTTCTACCTGGGGTCCCTGGGTTCTTCGTACCACACAGAAGATCACTTTCTTCTCATCTCCTGTCCAGCCGCCCGTTCCATGAAGATACGTTACCCCGGATTCAATTTCATTCATGATCTGCTTTCCAATCTCATTTGGCTTTGATGTTATAATATAGACCATCTTAGCCTCATCTCCACCGTACAGAACATAATCAAGAGCTTTTCCATTGATCAGAACAGCAATCAACGCATACAGCGCCGTATTGACATTTTTAAATACCAGACCGGAAATAGCTACAATGATCACATCCGTACACTGGAACAGAAAACCTGTTTTCAGATAAGGAAAGTGTTGACGGATGATCTTGATAATAATATCTGTTCCACCTGTGGTTGCACCTGTACGGAAAATCAGTCCAATCCCTGTTGCCATGAGTACGCTTCCAAACAACGCAGCGAGAATCGGGTCGTCTGTAAAAGCCCCCATTCCTGCAAAGAGATTTGTGAAAAATGATGTCATCATGACAGCAAAAGACGTCTTTCCCATGAACTGAAAACCAAATTTCCAGATACCAAGAATTACGATGGGAATATTGATCAGAAAATAAATCGTACCTGTGGGTGCTCCGGTCATACGATTTAAGATGACTGAGATACCGGTCACGCCACCAGGTGCTAAATTATTGGGATCCAGAAACAGGCTGATGCCGACTGCATAGATGATGGATGCGACTGTAATCACCACCAGTTTCATTGCCAGCATGACATATTTATTTTTTCGCATATCCACTTCCTCCTGCTTCTGAATAAATGCCTATTTGTCCAGCATGGTACCCATATAATAGAATCCGCGGCATTCATCCAGGCGAACACGGATCAGTTTTCCGATCAGTTCTTCGCTTCCTTCAAAATGTACCACATGATTGTTACCCAGGCGGCCGGTCACATAGCCATCCATCTGACTGTTTTTCTCTTCTACCAGAACCGTCTCCTCATTTCCGGTAAAACGCTCTGACATTTCCTTGGAAATGGTCTGTACTTCTTTTAAGAGACGGTCAAACCGGTCTTTCACCACATCTTCCGGAATCTGATCTTCCATCACGGCTGCTGGTGTTCCTGTCCGTTTGCTGTATATAAAAGTAAATGCACTGTCGTAGCGTACCTGTCTTACCACATCCAGTGTCTCCTGGAAATCTTCCTCCGTCTCACCCGGGAATCCCACAATAATATCCGTGGTCAGCGCAATATCCGGCATCCGTTCCCGGATCTTTTTCGCCAGAGCCAGATATTTTTCCTTATCGTAACGACGGTTCATAGCCTTCAGGATCCGGCTGCTTCCCGACTGTAACGGCAGATGAAGATGCGGACAGATCTTCTTGGAATTTGCCATGACTTCGATCAGGTCATCAGACAGATCCTTCGGATGAGATGTCATGAAACGGATCCGTTCCAGACCATCGATCTGTTCAATCTCTCTCAAAAGTTCTGCAAATGTCATGGGCTGCTCCAGATTCTTACCATACGAGTTTACATTCTGTCCCAGCAGCATGACTTCCACAACCCCATCTTTGACCAGGGCTTCAATCTCCCGTACAATATCCTTTGCTTCACGGCTGCGTTCCCGGCCACGTACATATGGTACAATACAGTAGCTGCAGAAATTATTGCAGCCGAAC
Organism: Hominiventricola aquisgranensis; assembly: GCF_040096225.1. Taxonomy (NCBI): domain Bacteria; kingdom Bacillati; phylum Bacillota; class Clostridia; order Lachnospirales; family Lachnospiraceae; genus Hominiventricola; species Hominiventricola aquisgranensis. The sequence goes on from NZ_JBBMFC010000022.1 coordinate 21,865, forward strand.
ATAATGTTGACTCCGGACTTGAAGGCATATTTTCGTTCATTTGGAAGATCTTCCACGATCTGATCCGTATCTTTCCAGATATCGATGATCATCCGGTCTGACTCCAGTGTCATGGCCAGAAGTTCAGCAAATTTGAAAATGTTATGGGTTCCAAAGATGAGATCCACAAAACGATAACTCTTCTGCAGCTTCTCTACAACCGTTGCTTCCTGCATCATACATCCACACAGGGCGATCTTCATATTCGGATTCTTTTTCTTATATCCATGCAGCACGCCCAGACGTCCATAGACACGTAAGTTTGCATTTTCACGGACAGTACAGGTGTTGTAGATCACAAAATCTGCATCCTCACTCTCGGTCTCTACATATCCGGCTTCCCTTAAAATACCGGATAATTTCTCCGAATCACGGGCATTCATCTGACACCCAAAAGTGGTTATATTAGCAGTCAGGGGACGCCCCAGCTTCTCAGACTGTGCTTTTACATATTCCTGTACTTTCTTTATAAAATAATACTGTCTTTCCGGTTCTGTTGTCGGAGCCGGTCTGTTCAAATCTATCATTTCCATCTCCTTGTCATCTCATGCGTTTTTTCATTATCTTTAACTATACTCAAAGGAGAAGTCTCTTGTCAATAGGTCCTGCCAAATAACCTCTTGCCTTTTCTGCCAGTTTCGATATAATTAAAAATAGTATGCCAATAACAATTTTGCAGTAAGACGGAGAGACACATATGATTTTAGCATGTCAGAATATACACAAAGCATTTGGAGAAAAGGTCATCTTAAAGGATGCATCTTTTCATATAGAAGAACGGGAAAAAGCCGCTATTGTAGGAATCAATGGCGCTGGTAAATCTACCCTCCTGAAGATCATCATGGGGGAACTATCAGCTGATGACGGTCAGGTCATCATCACCAAAGGAAAGACCATCGGCTGTCTGGCACAGCATCAGGAAATGGAAAGTAACGGAACCATTTTCCAGGAGCTTGTGACAGTCAAGCAGGATGTACTGGATCTGGAAGCACGGATCCGAAGCCTGGAGCTGTCCATGAAGCATGCAGAAGGCGCTGAACTTCAGGAACTGATGGATAACTATGCCAGACTCAATCATGATTTTGAGCAGAAAAACGGCTATGCCTGGAAAAGTGAGATCACCGGAGTCTTAAAGGGGCTTGGATTTTCTGAAGAAGATTTTGAAAAACATGTAAATACTCTGTCCGGAGGCCAGAAGACCCGCGTATCTTTAGGAAAGCTTCTTCTCTCCCGCCCGGATATTATTATGCTTGATGAGCCTACCAACCATCTGGATATGGATTCTATCGCATGGCTGGAGACATTTCTTATGAATTATCAGGGAGCAGTTATCATCGTATCCCATGACCGGTATTTCCTGAACCGGGTCGTTACCAAGATCGTGGAGATCGATCAGGGAAATGTCACCACTTTTACCGGAAACTATACGGCTTATGCTCAGAAAAAAGCTATGCTCAGAGAAGCACAGATGCAGGCCTATCTGAATCAGCAGCGTGAGATCAAACACCAGGAGGAAGTCATTGCAAAGCTGAAGTCCTTCAATCGTGAAAAATCCATCAAACGCGCCGAAAGCCGTGAGAAAATGCTGGATAAGATCGAAGTTCTGGAACGTCCTACTGAAGTGAAGGCCGATATGCATATTGAGCTGGAACCGCAGATCGTCAGCGGGGAAGATGTGCTGACTGTAGAAGGTCTGTCCAAAGCATTTCCGCCACAGACTCTGTTCAGTCATCTGGATTTTGAGATCAAACGCGGCGAACGCGTAGCTTTGATCGGTAATAACGGAACTGGAAAGACCACGATTCTTAAGATCATCAACGGTGTTGTTCCGGCTGATGCCGGTGAGATCCGGCTAGGCTCTCGTGTACGGATCGGTTATTACGATCAGGAGCACCATGTGTTACATATGGAAAAAACGGTATTTGAAGAGATCTCCGATGCTTACCCGACACTTACCAACACCAAGATCCGCAATGTACTGGCTGCTTTCCTGTTTACCGGTGATGATGTATTTAAGCGGATCAGCGACTTAAGCGGTGGGGAGCGCGGCCGTGTGTCCCTTGCCAAGCTGATGCTGTCAGAGGCCAACTTCCTGATCCTTGACGAGCCCACCAACCATCTGGATATTGTATCCAAGGAAGTACTGGAGCAGGCTCTCAACCGCTACACAGGAACTGTATTTTTCGTATCCCATGACCGATACTTTATCAATACCGTTGCTACCCGTATTCTGGATCTGGCAGACGAGACACTGACTAATTATATTGGAAATTATGACTATTATCTGGAGAAAAAGGAGACTATGACCAACTTTACTTCTGCTCCTTCTTCCACTACAGCCTCTGTTGCTGAGGAATCCATGCAGTCAGAATCCAAATTAGATTGGAAACAGCAAAAAGAACAGCAGGCATTGCTCCGCAAACGACAGAATGATCTGAAAAAAGTAGAAAGCCGGATTGAAGAACTGGAAACCCGCGACAAAGAGATCGACGAACTCCTTGCCAAAGAAGAAGTCTTCACGAATGTGGCGGAAGTCACAAAACTCTCTAAGGAAAAAGATGCCATCCAGACCGAACTGGAAGGACTTTATGAAGAATGGGAGACCCTGTCTGAATAGATAGGGTCTCCCATTCTTTAAAATTCTTTTATTTCTTTTGCAAGAGAAAACGGAATGATTGCTCCATTTTCTGTTTTTGTATAAGCAGTTTCCCTATGCATATAATCCACAATGTCTTTTGCTTTATAATCTTTAAATTTTGAAATTATGCGATCCAGTATTTTCTTTTCCTTTTCATTCAAAACAGAATAATCCATTCCTTCTACAGGATGAACATGAAACATGGACTCAAAATTATAGCTCATCTCTTCTACCACATGCACCCGTTCCAGATTCATAAGACTGTTATGTCCAACAGGCAATGCCCCCATTGCTTCATGTCTGTAAATCAATCCAGACATAGCAAAACCATTTTCTCTATACGAGATTGCATCTGCATACCATAACATCTTCATTAATTTTACTTTATATAAATTTGCTACTTCTTTTGCAAAATAAGATATGATGGCTTCTATCTTATCAATATTAAGCAATGTAAAACCATTGGAATCATCGGGTTCTGTATAGTTTGCATATTCACTTTCGAATGTCTGACGGGTTAAATATTCCCTGCCATAGGAGTCCAGTTTTTTAACCATTTTCAGGCGTATCTCCTGTCTCTTTGTATCCGAAAATTTATCCGCATTCTTCTTCAGAAACTCTAATGCCTGAAGTGGATTATCTTTAATCAGACGAAGCATCGTATCATAAGCCTCATCCTGTATCGCTTTGCTTTCATACCTGGAAATAGTTGCTTCTCCCCAACCAAGTAATCTTGCCATATCTACTTGTGACAATCCATAATTTTCCCGAATGTCAATAATCTCATCAGATGTAAGCAATCCATGACGTACACGATACGCATTTCTTGCATTCATCAGATTCGCATTGGTCATAGCACCCGTTTCAAATTCATTTTCTTCTTCATCAGCATTTTCACAAAAATAAAAATGCTCCTCATAAGCAACTTTCTCTCCTTTTAATGTAGTGGTAACAATTCTTTTCCGTTCTTCAATTTCATGTGTTTTGTCACATAATGGGCACTCCATATAAATTTTTCTAACTAACATAGTATTCTCCATACCCTTTACCTCTCTTTCATTATGGTTGTGCATACGGAAAAATCATTTTTTCTTTTGCATAGTGAAAAGATACACACAGAACATGCTTTTGCGTTTTATTTTTCACTTTCAACTTTATGTAAATAAGCTTCTCTTCAATATCTTTACCAAAGACAAATAATAATGGGGGATTTATATCATCCTTATCAATCTTAGTCTCAGAATATTCCTGTACACTTAATTCTTTTAGTCGTTTAACCACATCCTCCGCCTCATATTCTAAATCTAACAAAGTATAAGGTGTTGAAAATTTTTCGTCTTCTGCTTTTTTCTTCTTTTTTATTATTACCAGATTTTTTTCAGTATCAAAATCTGGCTGATTTAAGAATTTTTTTAATTCTGTCAGAAATTTCTGAACTTCCTTCCTGCTAGATTGTGTACTAAGAAAAATGACATCCATCTCCTTTAATATGTTTGTACTATCAATTGATAGTATATCAGAGATATCTTTTTTGTCAATAAAAAAGCAGGATTCAAACTATAAAAGTTGAATCCTGCCTAAATTTATTGTATCAAAACCGGCAGTATATAATTCGATACAAAAGCACCGATCAGGTAGATCCATGTAAAGATCATAAATGGTTTGTTAAGCCAGGTAATTGATATCCTTTTATGTTCCGGGAGTGCAATCTCCCCTTCTTCCAGCCACAGCTGGTTTCTGGCAAAATCCGTCAGCAGAAATACCAGTCCTGCAATTCCGATCACAAAATCAATAATAACCACCACAGCCATTGCCATGTCCGAAAAATTCTGGGCAAAAAGTGGCAATACACTTCCCACAAAATTCACCATCATATGAATACAGATTGTATAGCGAACATTCCTCGTTTTGCAATACAGATATCCCTGCGCGCATCCGAGAAAAAATGCATAGAACACTTGATTGAGATTCCCATGCATCACTGCAAATACAGTTGCAGACAGGAAGATTGCCGTCTTTTCACCATAAGGATACATCCGGTCGATCACATATTTCCGAAATACCAGCTCTTCTACAATGGGAGCAAGCAATACCACCATGGTAATGACGGGAAGCATATCACTGGTACTGACCAGATCTATCGTTGTGGTTGTCTCTGCACCTGTAAGCATCTCGATGACTGTGCTCCAGAACAGTCCCAGCAAGTTCCCAAGAACCATCAGAAACTGTGCAATGCAGAACCACTTTAACAGGCTTCTGAAAGGCAGTTTCCTCTTCTCCGGTGAAAATGTACCGGGAGCAGCCTTTCTTCTGATCAACAGGAAAAATACCGGAAATGCAAACAGATACGGTATCACAAGCCCGACCATATATAATCCCCAGTCACTCTCCAGCCATGTTCCACCAAAGATTCCAGCCAGAAAACTTGCGAGAAATGCAACAGCAATGCTTACTGCAAAATAAAAGAACCAGGCTCTTCCAACTATAGCAAAATCTCTCTTTGCCTGTCTGGTGTATTCCATTGTTTCATCATATGTTTCCATATTCTTCTCCTACTTGTCCTGCTCATTCATCTCCAGCAGTCGATAGGTCAACAGCAGATACAATAATTGATCAGGCTCTTCCAGATCGATCTGCACCAGTTCTTTAATATGTGCCATCCGGTACAGAAAGGTACTGCGGTGAATGAACAGTTCTTTTGCTGCTTTGACAGCATTCATCTGGCAGGACAGATAGATCTTCAGCGTCTGGTAATACTCTGTCTTATACTTTGCATCATATTTTTTCAAAGTCAGTACTGCATGACTGCATACAATATCAGACTCCAGACGTTCGGTACATTTTCCAAGCAGATAATCAAGAGCGATGTCCTCAAAACGATTGACCCACCGGAGCGGATGCAGCCGCAGTCCTTCTTCCAGTGCGATCTTCGACTGAAGATAATAAGATTTCAGACGATTCAGCCCTGTAAACATATAGCTGATACCCGCCTTCAGATAACTGTCCTGTAAGAAGTCATTGGCAGCCGCCAGAGCCTCTTCCATGGATCTACCATAATGGTTTAAATTCACGTATACCACAATGTTTTCATCCAACAAAAAGGCACAACTTCCCTTCATCAATCCTTCCAGACGATTACAGATAAAACGCACAACGGTCAGATTCTGCCGATCCACCATGGACACATGGATGTTCATACAGAAATACTGATGGGTTTCTTCCCATCGAAACTTGGCAAATCTTGGAGTCAGTGAATTGTCATTCTTGATCTCACCGGTCAGAATATTGGAAAGCAGACGATCCAGTGTGTAACTCAGATCCGACTGAAGAACAGTATATTTTTCCAGCATCTGCTGAATATATTTTGAAAGATGAACGAGTAAATACTCATCATAATGCCGGAATTTTCTGGATGACTCAGCCAGAATCACCCGATAGGCATTATGGTTCTTATCATAGATTTCCACAAACAGATTGTTTTTCTGTGTCTGTGGATCTTCGTACTTCTGCACTTCACCAGAAGGTGATGATATCTCAGATTTTACTGCTGCCAGGATCTGATTATGCTGAAGAATGTCCTGAAATTCTGGCATAGTATCCATCATGGTGCTGTAATCAATGATGAATCCTGCCGAGGTACACACCAGGATCGGATTATGAAAAATACGATAGGAGCTATCAAGAAGTGTTCGCATGGTCCGCTCAGAGAGCGCCATGCGCTGCATACGCTCATCCCACGCGTCATAGGTATCAAACACACGCTGTACAATATTAAAAAGCATCTCAGCTGAATTTTCAGATGGAAAAAAGCATACGCCAAAAAGGCGCTTACTCAAAGAAACAAATCGTTCTCCTACAACAAGCACCAGGTTATCTCCATGCTCCAGAAGATCTGTTTCACTGATATCTGTTTCATGGACAATATAAACTTTATTCTTCCGGAATTCTGTTCCGCTTTGATAAAAAAGCGGACGTTTCAGGTTCATTTCTCCTGAAAGCTCTCCAAAAGAGCAATCAGGATAATTCTGGCGGAGCCTGTCCGCCAGAATCTGCATACTGATACGCATAAACTATGCGAATTTTCTCATGGCTGCTTCAACTACATGGCCAACCAGAACAGAAGTAGTCACGCTTCCTACTCCGCCCGGAACCGGAGTGATAGCCTCAACGATCGGCTCTACCTCGTCAAATACAGCATCACCTGCGATGGCTCCCTTGCCGCCTTTTTTGTTGATCTTTTCCGGATCCCAGTTGATGGATACGTCGATCACTACCTGACCCGGACGAACATATTCTTTTGTCAGACTGTTCAGGACACCTGCACAGGAGATCAGGATATCTGCTTCTCTTGCGATTGCCGGAACATCAACAGTCTTGGTATGGCATACGGTTACCGTTGCATTTTTGCCCATCAGCATCATAGCTGCCGGTTTTCCTACTACAAGGCTTCTTCCGATGACAACAGCATTCTTACCTTTGCAGTCGATTCCGTAGTAATCCAGGATCTCCATGCATGCCTGAGGAGTACACGGCGGGAATCCCAGTGGTTTTCCTTCAAATACACCTGCCAGAGAAAGATGTGTCATACAGTCAACATCTTTTGCCGGATCCAGTGCATTCTCGATCTCAGACTGAACTGCTTTCAGATGAGCCGGAAGCGGACGGAACATCAGAACACCGTGAATAGAATCATCTTTATTTACTTTATCAATCACTTCCAGAAGTTCTTCTTTGGATACATCTTCCGGAAGAAGGATCTTCTCAACTTCAACACCAAGGGTATCACATCTCTTAGTTGCACCTGTCTCATAAGAGATATCATCCGGTCTCTCGCCAACTCTGATGATGCCAAGCTTCGGAGAAACTCCTTTTTCTTTTAACTGTGCAACCTGTCCGATGATTTTTTCATTCAGAGCTGCGGTTACTTCTTTTCCTAATAACTGTTTTGCCATGATTATTATTCTCCCACTTTTTTGTTATCTGAGGCGTGCATTCACTGCCGCAAAAATCTCATCTGCTTTTTTGCTGTAATCAGCGATCATTTTATCTGCTTTCTCATTCAGAGAAGCTGCATACTCTTTATCTGCCATAGATTTAGTATTGATGAATACATTCAGGGAAGCTCCCAGAAGTGCTGCCTTACAGAAGGTCACACCAACACCTGCATCAGAGATAGCCAGAGCAGATCCTTTTGCTGCAAATTCCTCAATCACATCGATTGCTTCACAGCATTTTTCCATGATCTCCATGGGAACTGCGCATGCATCTTTCAGTACGATTGCCATGACACGTGCTTTCTCAGCTTTCTCTTCCTCAGTCTCGCGAGGCATTCCGTAAGCTTTTGCCAGCGGCTCAAACGCTTCTGCATCAGCCTCTACCAGACGAAGAAAATCTGCCTGCAGAGCGGTTGCTTTTTCTTTGAGCGCAATGATATCAGCCTCAACATCTGCATATTTTTTCTTGCCGACTGTCAGGCTTCCAACCATGTTGCCAAGAGCCATACCAATGGCTCCTACCAGTGCAGATGCACCACCGCCACCCGGAACCGGAGCTTTGGACGCAAGTACATCTACAAATTCTTCACAGCTGCTTTTTGTAAATCCCATATAAGTCCTCCTTATTCTGAACATGGCAGATGGCAGGGGACACCTGTTCCCTGCCTGCCATGAAATGTTTTTATTCGGAATTGTATAAGTCCTATTTGTTTTTAGAACAGACCAGTAATCTTTCCGTTCTCATCTACATCGATCTTCTCAGCAGCCGGAACCTTCGGAAGACCTGGCATGGTCATGATCTCACCGGTCAGAGCTACGATAAATCCTGCACCTGCGGAAACCTTCAGATTACGAACGGTTACTTCAAAGTCTGTCGGTGCACCAAGTTTTGTCTGATCATCTGTCAGGCTGTACTGGGTCTTAGCTACACAGATCGGACAATTAGCAAATCCAAGTGCAGTCAGCTCTTTTGCCTGTTTCTGTGCATTTGCAGTCAGAACAACTTTCTTACCACCGTAGATCTTGGTAACGATTGCGTTCAGTTTTTCCTCAATTGTAGTTCCTTCCAGTTCATAGGAATATGTGAAATCATTCGGCTGCTCGCAGAGACGAACAACTTCCTCAGCCAGCTTCACGCCGCCTTCTCCACCTTTTGCCCATACCTCGGACAGAACCACATTAACTCCAAGCTCTTTACATTTCTCCTCAACCAGCTTCAGCTCTGCTTCCGTATCGGTCGGGAATGCATTGATAGCAACTACACACGGCAGTTTGTATACATTCGTAATATTACTTACATGTTTCAGCAGGTTCGGAAGACCTTTCTCCAGTGCTTCCAGATTCTCATTATTCAGATCTGCCTTCGGAACACCACCATTGTATTTCAGAGCACGAACAGTTGCCACGATAACAACAGCATTCGGTTTCAGTCCTGCCATACGACACTTGATATCAAGGAATTTCTCGGCACCCAGATCTGCACCGAATCCAGCCTCGGTAATGGTGTAATCTGCAAGCTTCAGACACATCTTGGTAGCAGTTACAGAGTTACATCCATGAGCGATGTTAGCGAACGGTCCACCATGAACGATAGCCGGAGTTCCTTCCAGAGTCTGAACCAGGTTCGGTTTCAGAGCATCTTTCAGAAGTGCTGCCATAGCACCTTCAGCATGCAGGTCACCAGCGGTTACCGGTTTCTGCTCAGCTACTTTACCATATGTATAACCAATGATGATTCTTGCAAGTCTCTTCTTAAGGTCTGCAATATCACTTGCCAGACACAGAACTGCCATGATCTCAGATGCAACAGTGATATCATATCCGTCCTCTCTAGGCATTCCATTGGTCTTTCCGCCAAGTCCGTCTACTACATTACGAAGCTGACGGTCATTCATATCCACACATCTTCTCCAAGTGATCTTTCTCGGGTCGATGTTCAGCGCATTTCCCTGGAAGATATGGTTGTCGATCATTGCTGCCAGCAAGTTGTTAGCTGCACCAATCGCATGGAAGTCACCGGTGAAATGAAGGTTGATATCCTCCATCGGAACAACCTGTGCGTATCCGCCGCCTGCTGCTCCACCTTTTACTCCGAATACCGGTCCTAAGGACGGCTCACGGAGAGCAACCATAACCTTCTTACCAATCTTGCTCATACCATCTGCCAGACCTACGGATGTGGTGGTCTTTCCTTCTCCTGCCGGAGTCGGGTTGATAGCCGTTACAAGAATCAGTTTTCCGTTCTCACCCGGAACTTCTTTTAATAAATTGTAGTCGATTTTTGCTTTGTACTTACCGTACTGCTCCAGATATTTGTCATCAATACCTGCTTTTGCAGCAATCTCGGTAATTGGTCTTGCTTCGCACTCCTGTGCAATTTCAATGTCAGTTTTGAATCCCATAAAAGAAAATCTCCTTTCTTTAATGAACACAGTGAATATTTTTTGTGTTCTTACGCCCTTGCGTTTTTGTGATGTTTTTAACAAAGGGATTTATCTCTTTCCCCCTTGCACTGACCAAATTATATTACTTTGATAATTTTTTGACATCATACAGTTTGTACTATACACAGAGCATTTTCACAGTTGTGATTGAGAGGTCTCCAGCAACTACCATATCTTCTGCATGGAATCCAAACTGGAAATTATCACTGTACAGGATCTGAGCAGAAGGTGGAAATTCCTCGTCTCCTTCCCAGAAAATAAATCTCATACGATATCCATTGACCAGCTCAAATTCGTAGGCCACATCTCCCATATCAATCTTCTCACAGCCCGGGATTTTTTCCATTGCTTCTGAAAAAGCCTTCAGTTTATAGCCGAATCCGTAAGTAAGACGCTTGATACAGCGACCAGTAAACGGCTGAATATACAATTCTCCGTAAGTGGGTACTTCCCTGAAAGTCATGAATTTTCCGCTGGATGAAATATACTGTCCTTCCAGCAGATAACGCATGATAAATGTCTGTGCAGGAAGACTGGTCATAAGAAGATCTTTTTCCATATCCTCCTGCGGTTTGTCTAATACAGTCACATGGAAGTCCGGATATTCCACTTCATACAGATGTCCAAGGAAGCGAAGCTGAAACTTTTTTGCACTTTCATCATACAGAATGTTCAATCTTTGTGCTGCCTCTTTGGGATCTAATGTATGAAATTTGTCTAAGTAATGCTCAAAAGGGACTTCTTCTTTGTGATTTTCGATTTCCAACTATATTTCCTCCTGTTTTACGCTTGGGAACAGCGCTGTATTTGTATGAGGAATAAAGCATGCAGCCACAAATTCATCCATATAGCTTGGATCTGTACTAAGTTCCATGTATGTAATGTTATGAGCAAGCTCATGCACTTTATGCTCAGCTTCTACCGAAAGCGTCATATTATATGCGCCTGTGAGAGAAGAGTTACCAATGTAATGGAACTTATCGATCTCCACATCCGGGAACATACCGATGGTCACTGCATTTTTCATATTAATACCGCTTCCAATACCACCTGCTACATATACGTTTTCGATCATGGACACATCAAAATCCAGAGACCGGAGCATGGTACAGATAGCTGAGAAAATAGCACCCTTCGCACGGATAAAATTGTCGATATCGACTTCATTGATCTCTACATCCTTATGTCCTGCTGCTTCTTCCTTAAATGCCAGTACATAACTTCCGATTCCATAGTGATCATGACGGACACGGTCTCCTTCACGGATGAATTTACCTTTCGGACTGATGATTCCACAGCGGAACAATTCCGCAATCACGTCAATGATACCAGAACCGCAAAGACCTACTGGCTTCTGGCCTTCGTTTCCAACAATATGCAGTGTTGGTTCCATGGTCTTCGCATCAATAGAGCAAGCCTCGATAGCTCCATCCGTTGCACGCATACCACAGCTGATATCTCCGCCCTCAAATGCCGGTCCGGCTGAGCATGCACAGCTCATCATGAAATCAGAATTTCCAAATACGATCTCCCCATTGGTACCAAGGTCAATGAACAGATTAAACTCCGGTTTGTTCCAGATCATGCTGACCAGAGTACCGGCTGTAATATCTCCTCCTACATAGCTTCCGATATTCGGAGAAATGATAACCTTTGCATTGGGATGCACATCCAGGTGCAGGTCGTAGGCACTGACATCTTCTGTCTCGAAGAAATCCGGAATATAAGGTTCCATACGGAGCGGATCCGCATTGACTCCAAGAAGTAGATGATTCATAGTCGTATTGGACGCAATGCACATATGATAAATCTGGCTTCCTTTGATACCTGCCGCACGGCACATATTATGAAGCATGGGATTCAATGTCTCATCAATGATCGCTTTCTGAAGTTTCGCTTCTCCACCCGGTTTCCGGGATTCAATAATACGATTGATAACATCTGCACCATAACGGATCTGACCATTTCCGGCAGATGCCTTGGCAAGGATCGTCCCATCTCTCAGATCCAGAATAACTCCTGATACGGTAGTGGTACCAATATCAATAGCCGCTCCACAGATTCTCTGCTCTGTTACAGGTACCACGTCATAAACCAGTACACTGTGATGAAGTTTCTTCAGAACTACATTCACATGGAAATCATTGTCCCGCAGTGCATCCGGCAGCTTTTTCAATACCTGATAAGTTAATTTTACATTCTCTATTCCGGTTGCTGCCTCAATTGCCCAGGACAACCGCTCATTATCTGGCATGGTATCATCCAATGACGGAGCTGTCATCTGAAGTTCCACAACCGTAAATTCATTTTCAAAAGTAATTCCTGCATCTGCCACATCCTGCTTTGCACGGTCAAAGATGGCGACTTCTTCCGGTGAGCTAAGATCTGCCACTTTCATGCGGCTCTTATATGCAGACGCAATATCGGGTACAAGTACCGTCACATCGCCGGTTACCTTACTACAACAGGAAAGCCTCCATCCTGCAGCATAATCTTCATCTGTAATATGTCTTGTCTGTTCACTCTCTAATTCGCCACTGATATATCTGACTCTGCACTTACCGCAGGATCCGTTGCCTGAACAAGGTGCATCAATGGCTACATTTGCTTTACGCGCTACCTCCAACAGATTCTCTCCGGCTGTCACATCAACGATGGTCGAAGTGCCATCTTCATACTGAAATGTTACTTTTGGCATAATATTATTTCTCCATATTTTCTAAAAAAGCCCTGCAGGCCAAATGCAGGTCTGCGGGGCCTTTTGTTCAGGTTATTGGGCTCTAAAGCCCTTTGGCTCCAGAATCGCATCTGTGCTTCGCACATCTGCCACAGCTTACGCTGTGTACCTGATTCTGTCGCTAAATGCTCGGATAAAATCAAATACTCGCTCTGCTCGTGCTTGATTTTCTTCCTCGCATTTACATCATTGGATCCATACCTAAAGCCGGATGTCCTTTTTCAGTCAGGAATGCCAGCAATGTCTCTGGATCCGTTGCGATAGTCTCATCTCCGACCATATCGCAGAAATTGTCGATTCCGTACAGTTCTTTTGCAGTCTTATTCAGACGCTCGCTTACCTGATCCTTCAGATCCTTCGGCATCCATACGATACGCTCGATACCGCCCTCAGCCTTCATGAACTTCTTGGAAGAGATAAAGTGTTTACCATGTCCCATGAATCCAGGTGTCTGGACTCCGCCACCAGTCATGCTTGCCAGATCCGGGAAGGTCATTCCCAGCGGAGTCATGCCTGCATACTCACGGTTTGCAATAATGACACCATTAGAGAACGGCTCAATACCGCAGATACATTCAAAGCATCCGCAGGAAGTCATCGGATCTTCCATGATAGAATATAGAGTAACATGTTCCAGAGCACCCTGGGAGAATTTAGCAACTGCTTCATCTACATCCTCATAACGTCCTAATCTCTCGTCAATCACACGCTCTTTGGTGATCACCTGACACGGTCCCTCCGGATCCAGCTGATTAGTAGCTTTTGCATCCAGCCATGATACAGCACCACAAAGTCCAAGTCTCTCAGGTGTTACCACACATACATGGCTTGGAGAGAATGCCTGGCACATAATACAACTATAATATACCGGTACAGACTCGTCAGTCAAAGACTCAAGTCTCTCATCACGACGGTCGTAAGTCGGAATTGCCAACTCATGACGAAGTCTGGTACACTCAACACCATCTGTGATGATCGTTACAGAGCATTTATCAACAACTGCGTCGAACTCATTCATAATGTTACAGTACAGTACTTCTGCCAGATCTTTTGCACGGAAACCGGCCTCGAAGGTAGCTTTGCTGATACGGATACGGATCATGTCACGCTGTCCGGTATGCATCACACCTTCAATGCAGTTAAGATAACTGTGGAATTTACGCTCAAATACTGGTTCAAAGTCGGACTGCATATTCTTTCCTGCTACATTTACAATGTATGCGATCTGCTGTTTGCTTCCAACTTCCATCTGATCAAAATCCGGTCCGATCAGCTTGAATTCATGATCTTCTATTTCAGAGGCCTCTTTGGTACATACCAACTCGAAGCAGTCTACTCTGGATCCATCGAACTCTACCTGCATATCACCACGGCGGATGATCTCACCTTCATAAGTGGAGGAAAATGCAACCGGAATCGGGATTTCTGTTACTTTGATCTTGATGTTGCGAAGTTCAAGACTCTTCTTTACGGTCTCTTCATGGTTGAGAACTGACTCCAGTGCTCCCGGAACCTGCATATCGCCAAGATCAATATCAGCAACAACAGGGAATCCCAGTGCAATCGCACCTGCACCTGCAGACACAGTCACAGCATCTAAAGCTCCGAAGGTATTGACAAATGCCGGCACACGCTCTTTCGTATAAGCAAGCAGTCCAGGTAGATCTCCAGGTTTGATATTACCAAAGATCAAAGCCGCACGAATAGCAACCGTTACAACATGGATCACAGAAGTCACATCATGTCCCAGCGGAACCAGACGATAGTCAAGACCGATCTTAACACCAGCCTCTGCACACTGTTCAATCACATCACCTACCAGGAATGTCATAATACCTTTGTTCTGGTAATCTTTTACAATTTTTGCCACATCAGCGCCATTATCAGCTTTACCAAGAACAACCGCCACACCAGGAATATCACCTGTTACCAGCGGCACACCCAGAGAACGAATAACCGGATCCGGAACAAAACCGATTCCGCTGTCCTCTGCATATGGATTCTCGTTATCCACATATTTCAGAGCTTCCAGAATCTCAGCACCAACTGCAGTTGCAAGTCCTGCATTCAGGGCATCTCCCAGTTCCTCTTTATTGGTAATCAGGCTTTTTAATACTCCTACACAGGCAGGAAGATCGCCAAGACGACTAACCTTTACACCGGTTGCTGCATAGATGGTCGGAAGAAAATATGCCGTATCTCCAAAAGATACTTTCTTATCCTCACCATATTTTGCGATTGCATCGTTGACTGCACCTTCTGTCAGTCCAGCGACTGCGTTTGATCCACTGTAAATCAGATCTGTTAAAGCACTCATTTGTCATGCCTCCCATAAAATTTTTCCTGTCCTGAAGTCATTAAACTAGGGCAGACATTGTAAATAGCTAATATAAAAACATAGAGGCACAAAAAATTGTGCCTCCTGCCTTCTCAGAATTAGATCTCCAGATAGGAGTCTGCATACAGATTATTATTTTTGATGATATCACAGGATTTGATGGTCTCCATCAGTCTGAGATCGTTCGGGTTAACGATTGCAGAAGTCAGACCGTTCATCATAGCCATAGCTACCATAGCAGAGTCCATGATCGGACGGATATGTTTCGGCATACCGTTGGAGTTATTGGACAGACCACCGGTGGATTTCATACCCATATCAGAAATCATCTTAATGAACTCGAGAACCTGCATCTGTTTGTCCTGCATTCCTTTGATAACCAGGAACAGCGGATCGAACCACATATCCTCAGCAACATCCATACCATGCTCCATACCACGCTCCATCAGAGTCTGCATGTACATCATACGCTCGTCATTGTCTTTAGCGATTCCTTCGCCGTTGCAAAGAGCGATAACGATTGCGTCATTTGCTGCTGCAAGATCAACATACGCAATTCTTCCGGAAGCATCTGCAGAGTTAACGATCGGTTTTCCTTTTGCACGATTGTAAACGGAAATACCAGCCTCGATAGCTGCTACATTGGAAGTATCCAGTGCCAGCGGTACATTGTCGAAGTTGCTCTGAAGAAGCTCAACAGCCCATTTCATAAGCTCCGGTCCATCATTCTCTGCCGGTCCGATGTTTACATCAAGATAGGTAGCGCCTGCATCCAGCTGCTGTTTTGCACGTTTCAGGATCGGCTCCGGATCTCTCTCTGTAAATGCTTTGTTTACAGCCGGTGCTGTGGTGGAAAGTCTCTCACCAATGGTAACAAATTTTGCCATAGTTTTGTTCTCCTTTTTAATTCGTCAGATACCTGTCCCAAAGGAAATGTCCTAACTGGGCAGGTACTGCGATGATTTTCAATTAGATTTCGCCGTTAGCTTTCAGATCTTTCAGGAATTTAACAAGCTGTACAGCCTCGTTCGGAGCAACGATTACTTCCCAGCCCGGAAGTTTTGCTTCGATGTCGCCTTTCAGTACAGCAACTTTTCCAGGAATAATCAGCTTTCTGCATTTGATCTTCGGCTCTACGGTCTCCTGAATGAACTTGGATACAGATGTGGAAGAAAGTTTTCCTGCTGCCCAAGCAGTCAGTACGGAAAGTCCACCTGCATCGTTGATGATCAGGTTACACGGAATACCGGAACGCTCCAGCTCACCAGATACTACGAAATATGTAAGAGCAAAGTCTACAGTAGTCAGACATACGGAATTCTCATCTCCGCCATTCAGTGCATAGATGCCCGGCTCAACCTTCATCGGCTTCTGCGGATCGGTAAATACGTTCTGTCTCAGTCCGTACAGCGGAAGAGCTCTTGCGTAGTTCATGGTATCCATAACAACGATGGAACCATATTTCAGAACGAATACAGATGCCAGAGAAATCTGCATCGGCTCATCGTTCGGAGCGATCTTGCACAGATTAACAATAGACGGATATCCGAAGGTTCTGTCCGGATTCTTAGCCAGGCAGGCACGTCTGACCTGAACAGTTGTTGAGAAGGTCTCTTTGATCGTAGCTCCTGTAGTATTCAGAACAAGGTCTTTGTAACCAAGTTTCTCAATAGCTGCGGTAGTATCATACAATTCGTTGATATCAGCGCCAGATACACCAAGTACAACACCTGCTGCTTTAGCAACCTCAACCATTGCCTCGTAGTTGGAAGCATTTGCTCCATCCAGGATCGGTTTTTCAGCCTTACATACTTCCAGAGCAGCTTTTGCAGCTTCTACATCAGTACAGGAAAGGATGATGGTTTTGCCGATACCAGTTACTTTCTTAACAGCCTCAACATATGCAGCAACATCTCCTGTATACTCTACATATACCATCTCAGCATGCATTCTCTCACCGATACGCTCATAATCAACTTTATTGGACTCAGCCAGAGCAGCGTCGATATCCATATCCGGAGACAGTTTTACTGCAAATCTTGTTTTGCTTACGAAAGTTTTCTCATGTCTTGCAAGAACAGTCTCTCCTCCGAGGGTGTACTCTGCGTCGCCAGTACCAACTTTGATGGATTTCATTGGCGGAGCAGTTGCCTCAGACAGAGTTGCAAGTGCATCTGCAGACATATGCGGACATTTGCTGAGTTCTACAGCACCCTGCGCTACTTTCATGGCAAATGCCATACAGGTCGGGCTTCCGCACTCCTTACAGTTAGTTTTCGGTGTTAATTTAAAGATGTCTAATCCTTTTAAAGCCATTGTATTTTCCTCCTCCCTCTTACATCATTTCTTTGATCAACTTAGAGATCGTTGCAACAGAAGTCGGATGTTTCAAAATGACTGCGTTAGAACCACAGGCAAGTACAGATGCAGCGGTAGATACTTCCATACCAATACCACGTTCTTCCTGATTTCCCCACTCCGGCATATCATCTTCAGAAGCCATAGCCTCTTTTACATTCCATGCCTCATCAGCTACCGGTGTGATGATCGGCATCTGAAGCTGTGCATCAGCCTGTCCAAGTGCTGCTGCTTTTACACGATCCATAGTAGATACTACATACTCGAAACCATATCCGACTGCTGCAGTACCAACGTTCATAACGATGTTGCTCGGTGCGACACCAAGCTGAGAGAGTAATACATTAAGCTGTTTTGCAAGGTTGATATCTACTGCAGACTCAGCTCCAACCTTCTGGTTGTATGCAAGACCTGCTGCAGCTCCGATACCTTTGTAATCCTCTTCCTTAGCGGACAGGATGATCACATTTTTACCCTGAGCAACTTCAGCGGCTTTGGATAAAAGCTCACCGTCTTTTGCCACATTTTTACATCCAGCGATAACAAGCGGTACGTCGATGGCGTCAACAACCTCTTTGACTGCTTTCATGCACTCTTCTGTGGTCTTGTCTGCGCCGTTGGGGTCTGCGCCCTCAAGCTTCAGGCATACAAAATCTGCACCCGGCATCTCGGCTGCTTTTTTAGCGATCTCGCCGATAGTGGTACATCCTTCATAGTATGCTTTTACACCTGCCGGCTCGTTCTCCAGACCAAGGTCAGAGATCATAACGCCGATCTTCGGTGCGTTTTCGATCGGAGCGTCAAATGTATATAACGGTAATACATTCTCGCCACCGATTTTCACTGCTTTATCACCACAGCCGAACTCAACTGTATTGATGGAAGCGTTGAATTTTCCTGATTTTCCATTGAATGGCATTGGTACATTTCCTCCTTAAAAACATTTCGTCAAAATTATAACACAAAAATCTGAATTGTAAAAGACTTTCATGCATTCCAAAAGGGCAACCCTGTGTGGGTACAGGGTTCCCCTTTGAACTCAGGCTCAAGAATCGCATCTGTGCTTCGCACATCTGCCACAGCTTACTCTGCGTACGGATTCATTAGATAGGCTCTAAAAATGCTTCGCATTTTTAGAGCTAAGGAACCCGTCTTCCTGACGGAAGCCTCACCGTCTGTGCAAAGCACATCCGGCAAATCCGCTATGCGGATTTGGTTCCTTACATCATCGGATCCATTCCAAGTGCCGGATGTCCTTTTTCGGTAAGGAATTCCAGCAGTGTCTCCGGATCAGTTGCGATGGTCTCATCACCAACCATATCGCAGAAGTTGTCGATACCATACAGCTCTTTTGCTGTCTCGTTCAATCTTTCTGCAACCTGCTCCTTCAGATCTTTCGGCATCCATACGATACGCTCGATACCGCCCTCAGCCTTCATGAACTTCTTGGAAGAGATAAAGTGTTTTCCATGTCCCATGAATCCAGGAGTCTGAACTCCACCACCGGTCATACTTGCCAGATCCGGGAAGGTCATTCCAAGCGGAGTCATGCCAGCATACTCACGGTTTGCGATGATAACACCGTTAGAGAATGGCTCAATACCACAGATGCACTCGAAGCATCCGCAGGATGTCATCGGATCTTCCATGATGGAGTACAGGGTTACATGCTCAAGAGCACCCTGGGATAATTTAGCAACTGCTTCATCAACGTCCTCGTAACGTCCAAGGTTCTCATCAATAACACGCTCTTTGGTGATTACCTGACACGGTCCCTGAGGATCCAGCTGATGGGTAGCTTTTGCATCCAGCCATGATACAGCACCGCAAAGACCAAGTCTCTCAGGTGTTACTACACATACATGGCTTGGGGAGAATGCCTGGCACATAATACAGCTATAATATACCGGAACGGACTCATCAGTCAGAGAAGTAAGTCTCTCATCACGACGATCATATGCCGGAACAGCCAGCTCATGACGAAGCTTGGTACACTCTTCAGCATCAGTTACAATAGTAATTGCACATTTATCAACAACTGCGTCAAACTCATTTTTAATATTTGCATACAGAACTTCTGCAAGATCCTTTGCTCTGAAGCCTGCATCGAATGTATTTTTGCTGATACGAATACGGATCATATCACGCTGACCGGTATGCATAACACCCTCGATACAGTTAATGTAGCTGTGGAATTTACGTTCAAATACCGGCTCGAAGTCAGACTGCATATTCTTTCCTGCTACATCTACGATGTAAGCGATCTGCTGTTTGCTTCCAACTTCCATCTGGTCGAAATCCGGTCCCACAAGAGTAAACTTGTGATCCTCAACTTCGCTTGCATCCTTAGTACATACAAGCTCGAAACAGTCTTTTCTGGAACCATCGAACTCAACCTGCATATCTCCACGACGGATGATCTCGCCCTCAAATGCAGATGCAAAGGATACCGGGATGTCGATCTTGGTGATCTTAATCTTGATATCGCGTGCTTCAAGAGAAGTAGCATTAAATTTGGATACATCCTCCTGAACGATCAGGCTCTTCGGTACACGGAAGATGTTCTCTGTCTCGTTGGTAACAACCGGGAAACCAAGTGCGATTGCGCCTGCACCGCAAGCTACAACTACGTCATCCAGCGGTTTGAATGCGTTTACGAATGCTGGTACACGCTCGAAGGTGTATTTCATCAGTGCGCCTGCATCGCCAGGTGTTACGTTACCGAAGATCAGTGCTGCACGAAGTGCAACAGATACAACGTGAATAACTGCTGTTACATCCTTACCCAGCGGTACGATACGTACAGCGTTGCCCATCTTCAGGCCTGCCTCTACACACTGATCGATCACTCCGCCTACCAGCGTAACCAGGATACCCTGTGCCTGATAGCTCTTAACCAGCTCAACTGCTTCTTCTTTGCTCGGAGCACTTCCAAGGATAACTGCAACGCCCGGGATATCTCCGGTTACCAGCGGCACACCCAGCTCACGGATGATAGCATCTGCAAGATGTCCGTAACACGGCTCGCTGTACGGTTCTGCACCGTTGATATATTTCAGAACTTCGATAAACTCTGCACACAGAGCTGTTGCAACACCGCTCATGAATGCATCATTCAGTCTTTTTTCTCTGGTCATAAGAGTTTTTACAACTCCAAGAGCCTCTTTTAATTCTCCAAGATTGGTAACTTTTGTACCAGTTACGGCGTAGTAGCAGGGAAGGCTGTAAGCAGTGTTCGGGAAAGCTACTGCCTGATCTGCTCCGTACTGAGCAATTGCTCCATCGATGGCAGCCTCAGTCAGTCCATAGACTGCATCGTTGCCGCCGAATACTCTATCAAATAATGTCACGGTATTATACCTCCAAATTTTAATTCGATTGATCGAGGATTTCCTTGATCTTTCGGATCTCCTCCTTTGCAGACTCGCTGACGTCATATGGTGACTTGCCCTGGCGGTCTGCGTCTATCACTTCCGGGTTGTAATGGATAAATCCAAGTAAATCTTCCGCCGGAATCTTCGAGCGGACAAATTCTTCATCCTCTGTGCCACGAACTTTGTTTGCGACTACGCGAACCTTCTTCACACCCAGGTCCTCAGCCAGTCGCTTGACATTCTTATATGTCTGCACGCTTCTGGCGCCTGGCTCGATCACGACAACAAACTGTTCCATGGATTCGCATGTACCGCGGCCCAGATGCTCCAGACCAGCCTCCATGTCCATGATCACCACATCATTGCTGCGGAGGATCAGATGATTAATGATTCGTTTCAGCATTACATGTTCCGGGCAAACACATCCGCCGCCGCCGGTCTCAACCGTACCAAGCAGCAGAAGTTTCACACCATTATATACTTTACTATATGTATCAGGGATGTCGTCCACCTTTGGGTTCAGCTTATACATCTGATTATCCGGGCCCGCACCTGTCCGCTCTTCGATGAGTCTTCTCATCTTGGAGATCGGAGTGATCGAATCCAGAATCTCTTCCGGAAATCCAAGCGCCAGTCCCAGATTTGCATCTGGATCCACATCGGCTGCCAGAACTGTGCGTCCCTCCTCTGCATATAATCTTGCAAGGGTGGCTGCAAAGGTCGTCTTTCCGACTCCGCCCTTTCCGGTAATTGCTATTTTCACTTTCTATTCCCTCCGGTCATCAATTTACTTTTTTCATCCGGATTAGATTCCGATTGCGGTTCTCTTCTCTTCGATACGCTCGATCATCAGATCACACAGCTTATCGATATCGGTCTCAACAGTGTAAGCAGCCTCAACCCAATCACGAACGCCATTGGTCAGCCACTCGCCCATCTCGCTGGAACCAGATACATACGGATCAACACCAAGGAAGGTATCAATACCAGTAGCTACTACATAGTTTCCGATGGAAACTGCTTTCTCAGACATCCACTCAGGAGCACATCCTACAACCGGAAGCTGAGAAATCTTAAGGCCAGAGTCTTTTGCAAGCTCAGATACAAGGATCATCATACGGCTGATATCTACGCAGGATCCCATATGAAGTACCGGTGGGATATCTGCCAGCTCACATACTCTCTTCAGACCTGCACCACAGAGATCTTTTGCGGATTTATCCATCAGACCTGCTTTTGCAGCAGCCTGTGCAGAACATCCGGATGCTACGACTACGATATCGTTAGCGATCAGTTTCTTCATCATCTCGATATGTGCATAGTCCGGGCGGATCTTCGGATTGTTACATCCAACCATTGCAACTGCACCACGGATAACACCAGATGTTACACACTCAAGAAGCGGTTTGGTTGTTCCGGTTACATCTACCTGGCTGTTGGTAACACCGTCAAGTACTTTCACAAGTGCTTCCAGAGAATATCCAACAGTTGCTTTCTGCTTCATATCCGGGATATATACAAGATCCGGTTTACGGTTCTTGAAGTTCTCACATGCAGTCATAACGATCTGTTTTGCTTTCTCTGCTGCGGTTCCTACATCAAAACGGATGTAATCGGAATCCGGCATCTGAGCGATCGGTGAAGTGGTGATGAACTTGGTATGGAAACATTTGCTCAGAGGTCCAAGTGCCGGGAAGATACACTGAACGTCTACTACGATAGCCTCACATGCTCCAGTCAGGACTACATTCTCCTGCTGCAGGAAGTTACCAGCCATCGGAATACCACGACGCATTGCTACCTCATTGGAAGTACAGCATACACCAGATACGGTGATTCCCTTAGCACCCATGCTCTTTGCATATGCGATCATCTCCGGATCATCTGCATATTCACAGACCATCTCGGACAGTGACGGATCATGTCCATGTACTACGATGTTTACGTTCTCAGCATTCATAACGCCAAGGTTTGCTTCGGTGTCAATTGGCTTCGGAGTTCCGAACAGTACGTCAGAGAACTCAGTACCACACATGGAACCGCCCCATCCATCAGCAAGACCTGCTCTTAAGGACTGACGAACCAGTGCTTCCGGCTTTGATGAACATCCCATATGAGTCATATGTAAGGAAGCAGCAACTTCACGGTCAATTGCTCTCGGCTCGATCTCTGCGTCATGCCACAGCTTCTGGGTATGCTCCGGAGCTCTCTTCAGCCATCTCTGAACACCAAACGGTTTACCATATTCCATCAGAGCCAGTTCTGCCATCTCATGAGCCAGATCATAGATATCTTTTCCTTCTGTCTCTACACCCCACTCTTTTGCGATGCGGATCAGTTTCTCAGGATCTTTTACTTTGTAAGCGCCATTCGGATCTGCTGCATACAGGGTATGACAGATCTCACGTCCATGATCAGAGTGAGTAGCTGCTCCACCGGCAGTAAATTTCAGATAGTTACGTCCTACGATACCATGAGCATCACATCCACAGATTCCTCTCGGAGCCTTCGGAGTAATACGACAAGGTCCCATTGCACAGATACGACAGCAGATACCCTGCTCTCCGAATTTACAATGCGGGGTCTGATTCTTTACACGAATCTGCCATGCGTCAGCACCGACTTTCGCGCCGGTCTCAAGCAGTCGGTTAGTCGCTGCTTCCATCTCTTCGACTGTTGTTAATTTAAAGTCTCCCATATAAATCTCCTTTTACGCGGTCAGGTCATCTCCTTTTTATAATTCCAGACCGTCCATGATTTTGTATAACGCCTGTCTGACAGGATTGTCTTCCGGAAGCTGTGTGGTCGGTGTTCCGGCACTGTCAAACTCATATACGCCTTCATCCTGGGGAACGACTCCCAGAAGTTCCAGGTTTTGTTTCTCAATTTCTTCCCGGACGCCATCGTTCAGTACTCCCTTAGGAGCACGGTTTACGATCAAACCGATCTTCTTCGGTTTTAATCCACATTCAGGAACCAAACGGGCGATACGTCCAACCGCCTGAATTCCCCTGCGTGAGCAATCGCTGACCAGAATCACCGTGTCAACGCCGGGAAGGATACCTCTGCTGATATGTTCCATTCCTGCTTCGTTGTCCACGACCACATAATTGTAATTCTGGGCACGTTTGGCAACCTGGGCAGATAACAGACCATTTACAAAACAATAACATCCTTTTCCCTGTGTATGTCCCATCACTAACAGGTCGTAATCATCTTCCTCCACCAGTGCGGAATCAAACTTAAATTCAGTATAGTCCTGTTTGGACATTCCTTTCGGAATCGGGCTTTCATTGGAAAGCTCTGCATTTGACAGCTCATCGCGGATATCTCCCAGTGTCATCTCCACTTCTACACCGAGGACTTCGTTCAAGTTGGAATTTGCGTCTGCATCCACTGCCAGGATCGGGCCTTTCTTCTGCTCGGCAAGACGCTGAATCATCATGCCGGTCAATGTAGTCTTTCCTACACCGCCTTTTCCGGCTACTGCAATTGTATATGGCATAACTGTCATCTCCTAAACTAGTTTACTTCTTGATAATTTGTTCGAAGGCTTATGTACCTTCTCTTTAAATTTTTCTATATGAGCGGATTACCACCTCCATATGGTAAATTTTATGTTCGCAGGCAGAATCACATCATCCAGGCATGCTCAGGATCCAGATACCTGTCTGCACTAACAATCAGACTGTATCCACAGCCTGATTGTTGTAACCTTTCATGGAGTTTAATTGTTTGTACAGTTGATCTTTACAACCGAGTTTGCCAGGTCCACCATGGTAATGGCGCCTTCCACAGTGATCTCCATGCCCATAATATCTCTGATGCGGATGGTTGTTCCATCTACATCAATTCTGCTTGCATTTTTCAGCAGGATCGTTTCGTCCTCCTGCTTTTTACCATAAATTGTTGCAAGACACATTGGTTAATCCCTCCTCTACTGAACAAGAGAAAGCGCAATGGATAATCTCATATTACCCTTTTCGAAATCTTCAACACCCTTTTCAATCTGGGCTGCTGCATCATCCTTGCCCTGTTCGCGCAGGTGTTTGGCGATCTCTGCCAGTTCTCTTGCATGATGCTTATTGTGATCCAGCATATATGCCAGAACAGCGGTGTCTTCGTCTTTTGGCTGTGCTCCGTGATCATGACCGCATCCGCAGTGTGCATGTTCGTGATCATGTTCCCCCTCATGGGTATGTGCATGAGTATGAGTCACGCCATCATGTGTATGTTCATGGCTGTGCTCATGATCGTGACCGCCGCATCCGCATCCACAATGACTATGTTCTTCATTCGTTACGTGCATTCGACTTGCCTCCTTTTTTGTCAAATCCTATATCAAAATTTGCATTCTGTTAATTTTTTGACATTATTATAATGTATTATACCCCCCAGGGGGATTTTTAGCAAGCTATTTTCAATAAATTCAACAAATAAATCTATAGAAAATGCATCAAAAAGGAGCCGCCTGTTTTTTCAGGCAGCCCCCATAATAGCTTCAATATTTTTTAGATTTCAGCTGCTTTCAACAGGTCCGGGATCTTGGACTCCCATCCAAGTGCCATGATATGTACACCCTGGCAGTATGGCTTACACTCTTTGATAATACGTGCAGCGATCTCAACGCCCGTGATACCTGCTTTGGTTTTCTCTTTGTCTGCCTTCAGCTCTTCGATCATCTCGTCCGGAACATGAATACCGGCAACATTGTTATTCATGAATTTTGCCATTCCAGCTGACTTCGGAATGATGATACCAACCTGTACCGGTTTTCCGAACTGTTTTGCTTTCTCCATGAATTTGATGAATTTCTCCGGCTCAAATACTGCCTGAGTCTGGAAGTAATCTGCACCTGCAGCAACTTTTCTTTCCATCTTTGCAAGCTGTGCATCAACAGAATCGCTGCACGGAGATACAACTGCTCCCTTGGAGAATTTTGGCGGCTCGCCAACCAGTTCATTTCCACCCAGATCTTTGCCTGACTCCAGAAGCTTCACAGTATGAAGAAGGGATACAGAATCCAGGTCAAATACCGGCTTTGCCTGCGGATGATCACCCATCTTGGTATGATCGCCAGTCAGACAGAGAATGTTCTCAATGCCGAACATAGCAGCGCTCAGAAGATCAGACTCCAGAGCGATACGGTTTCTGTCACGACATGCAAGCTGGAAGATCGGATCCATGCCAGCATCTTTGAGAACTTTACACATTGCAAGAGATCCAAGACGCATAACAGAAGACTGATTATC
This sequence comes from Hominiventricola aquisgranensis, assembly GCF_040096225.1. Taxonomy (NCBI): domain Bacteria; kingdom Bacillati; phylum Bacillota; class Clostridia; order Lachnospirales; family Lachnospiraceae; genus Hominiventricola; species Hominiventricola aquisgranensis. Next base: position 48,039 of record NZ_JBBMFC010000022.1, read on the forward strand.
TGTTACATTCACTGCATGAACACCTTTAAGATAGGTCTTTGCCTCTTCTACAAGCTCGTCTACATGGATTCCTTTTGGCGGTCCTACTTCTGCAGAAACTACAAATTCACCACGGTCGAATAATTCTTTCATTTTCATCGTATATTTGCTCCAATCCTTTTATTTTACATCATCGTCTGTTGCGAAGTTATGGATCTGTGTCGGACATTTCAGTACATCCAGCCGTCCGATCTCTTTCAGGCGTCTGTAGATACGCTCCCATCCGCATTCCATATCACTGTCTACTTCACATTTACCATTCTTGGAACCACCACACTGACCATTTACAAGGCTCTTGGAACATGCCGTGATCGGACAGATCCCGCCTGTCAGGTTCAGATAGCACTCACCGCACTGGTCACATTTGTACTCCAGCGGTGTCACGCCCTGGAAACCAGGTACCGGGTATGTATCGCAGGCTGCGCAGACCATCTTATTATCCAGATATTCCGCAACGGTCTGTACACCCACACCGCAGGAGAATACTAAAACCAGGTCTGCTTCCTGGATCTTGCTCATATGTTTCTTAAGACGTAATTCCATGTTTTCCGGGTTGCAGATATAATCCGTTGTCATGATTCCTGTCACATTTCCTTCAGCGGCAAGTTCCTTCTGAAGTTCAACAGCTTCTTTTTCCGGAAAACGAACTTCTTTGCATCCATGACAGTTGATGATAAAAACTTTCTTTCCAGCTGTCAGGGAAGTGATCGTTTCTTTTGCTTTTAACTGGGTAATCAACATATTACTTCATCCCCCTTACTGCACCTTTTCCGGCTTTGATACTGTTGATGATCGGAATCTTGGAAGAACAGATATACTGACAGCATCTGCACTCTACGCAATCCATCACGTTCATGTCTTTCATTCCCTGCCAGTTCTCTTCTTTTGCATATTTAACAAAATACAGAGGAGAAAGTTCCATCGGGCAGACATCTACGCAGCGGCCGCACTTGATACACGGCTGTTCTTTTGTCTCATCCGGTTCAATAGCAATAATACCATTGGAGCCTTTCATCATCGGCACTTCCAGTGTATTCAGAGGGAATCCCATCATCGGTCCGCCCATCTTAACCAGAACATCATCATCCGTAAATCCACCACAATAGTCGATCAGATCTTTTACGCTGGTACCAATCTTGATAATAAAGTTGCCCGGGTTCTTGATCTTCTCGCCTGTTATAGTTGTAACACGCTCGATCAGCGGCATACCTTTCTGAATCGCATCGGAAATTGCTTTTACGGTACTGATATTATCTACGATAACACCAACATCTGCAGGGAGACCGCCGCTTGGAACCTTTCTTCCCATCACGCGCTTAATCAGAGTCTTCTCAGCGCCCTGCGGATACTTGGTTTTTGCAACAAACACTTCCATGTTGCCAATATTTGCAACTTTTTCCTGCATCAATTCAATGGCATCTGGCTTGTTATCCTCGATCACAATGATACCCTTCTCGGCACCTGTTGTCTTGAGGATTGCTTTCAGTCCAAAAATAATGTCATCCGCAAACTCAAGGAGAACCTTGTGGTCTGCTGTTAAATAAGGCTCACATTCACATCCGTTGAGAAGAATCGTATCAACTGGTTTGGCCGGTTTCAGTTTGACGCAGGTCGGGAAACCTGCACCACCCATACCAACGATTCCTGCTTCTTTGACAATCTCAATGATCTCATCCGGAGTCAGACTGTCAAGATCACCATGCGGCTGAACGGATTCGTGCAGAGTATCTTTTCCATCCGATTCAATTACAACAGCCATTACTTCACTGCCTCTGGTACCATGCATACGCGGCTCTACTGCAACAACAGTTCCGCTTACGCTGGAATGTACCGGTGCACTGATAAATCCAGCAGCTTCACCGATCTTCTGACCAACTTTAACCTTATCTCCAACCTGAACGATCGGATTGGCCGGTGCTCCAAGATGCTGTGACATAGAGATCACAAGAGTCTTCGGTTCCGGGAATCTCTTCAGATCAATATGCTCACTGAATTCCTTATGCTCTGACGGATGGACGCCTCCATAGTATCCATTCAGTCTGTCTTCTCTGATGGACTTCACATACTCGTTGATTACCTTGAAGTTCACTTTAGAGAAATCGCGCACCTGTACCGGCTGGTTGAGGAATTCTTCCAGACGGCCCTGAGCAGCCAGTCTCTGGTAGATCTTTTCCCACGCACAGTCTTTGTTGGGATCTACTTCACATTTTCCATTCTTTGCGCCACCGCACTGTCCATTCACAAGGCTCTTGGAACAGTCGACGATCGGACAGACACCTCCGGTCACATTCAGATAGCACTGTGCACATGCGTCACAGCTCTTCTTAGTAAGTGCCATACCGTGATGTCCTCTGTAATTCAGAGTGTTGCTTGCAGCAATAACCGGCTTTCCAGCCAGATCTGCAACTGTCTGAATACCAAGGCCGCAGGAAATCACTACTACATTCTCTGTTCCTTCCGGAATCAGATCCTGTAATTTTCTTTCTGTATGCATCTTATTGCATAAGAAATCAACTTTCGCACTGCCTGTAACGGTCTTTCCCTGCTCGGCAGCGATTTTCAGAAATTCATCGCAATCCGGTTCATCAACAGTCTCAAATTCTTTGAAACATTTGTTGCAGGCAATCACAAAAAGGTTGTCTTTGCCTTCCAGTACGGATGCGAGCTCTTCACTGCTTTTCAGCCTGTACTTCGTATAGTTTTCCAATTGCTCACCTTCCTTATAAAAATTTATGTTCTTATGAGCAGTCCTTTCTCTCTGCATAAAAAAGAACTGCAAAAGCCCAATAAATAAGCTTTCCACATACTGCCTAGTTAAATGTATCACAAAACAGATGTTTTATCCAGTTTTAATAGCAAATTTTATAAAATATTTTTATGATTGCAACAGGATTTTTTATAATTTTACACTATATAGCACAAAAAATGCCGTAATCTCAACAATTACGGCACTTTTAATAATTCCTGTTTTCAGTTCTGAAATTCCTTAGAATTTACCAGCCTGTGCTGCTTCCTCGATCGAAACTGCAACTGCAACAGTCATACCAACCATCGGGTTGTTTCCTGCTCCGATCAGACCCATCATCTCAACGTGAGCCGGAACGGAAGAAGAACCTGCGAACTGTGCATCAGAATGCATACGGCCAAGAGTATCGGTCATTCCGTAGGAAGCCGGTCCTGCTGCCATGTTGTCCGGATGCAGAGTACGTCCGGTACCACCACCAGAAGCTACGGAGAAGTATTTCTTTCCTGCTTCCAGTCTTTCTTTCTTATAAGTACCTGCTACCGGATGCTGGAAACGGGTCGGGTTGGTAGAGTTACCAGTAATGGAAACGTCTACGTTCTCTTTCCACATGATTGCAACACCTTCCGGAACGCTGTTAGCGCCGTAGCAGTTAACTTTTGCACGAAGACCCTCAGAGTAAGATTTACGGGAAATCTCTTTTACCTCGTTGGTGTACGGATCATACTCAGTCTCAACAAAAGTGAATCCGTTGATACGGGAAATGATCTGTGCTGCGTCTTTTCCAAGACCGTTCAGGATAACACGAAGCGGTTTCTGACGAACTTTGTTTGCTTTCTCAGCGATACCGATAGCACCCTCTGCTGCTGCGAAGGACTCGTGGCCAGCCAGGAATGCGAAACACTCGGTCTCCTCCTCAAGAAGCATTTTTCCAAGGTTACCATGGCCAAGACCTACTTTACGGGTATCAGCAACGGAGCCCGGGATACAGAAAGCCTGAAGACCTTCACCGATTGCAGCAGCAGCCTCAGAAGCTTTACGACATCCTTTTTTGATTGCAATAGCTGCACCTACTGTGTAAGCCCAGCAAGCGTTCTCGAAACAGATCGGCTGGATGCCTTTGATCTGATCGTATACGTTCAGTCCAGCATCTTTGGTGATCTTCTCAGCTTCTTCGATAGAAGCGATGCCGTAGCTGTTCAGAACAGCGTTGATTTTATCAATACGTCTCTCATATGATTCAAATAATGCCATTTTTCGTTTACCTCCCAGAATTACTCTTTACGCGGGTCAATGATCTTAACTGCATCCGCTACACGGCCATACTGACCTTTTGCTTTCTCCCATGCAGTGTTCGGATCGTCGCCTTTTTTGATAAAGTCAGTCATTTTTCCAAGAGATACGAACTGGTATCCAATGATCTGATCATCAGCATCCAGAGCGATTCCAGTTACATAACCTTCTGCCATCTCAAGATAACGAGGTCCTTTTTTCAGAGTACCGTACATGGTACCAACCTGAGAACGAAGTCCTTTTCCAAGATCCTCAAGTCCTGCACCTACCGGAAGTCCATCCTCAGAGAATGCAGACTGAGAACGTCCGTAAACGATCTGAAGGAACAGCTCTCTCATAGCGGTGTTAATAGCATCACATACAAGGTCAGTGTTCAGTGCTTCCATAACAGTCAGACCCGGAAGGATCTCTGCTGCCATAGCTGCGGAGTGGGTCATACCGGAACAACCGATGGTCTCTACAAGTGCTTCCTGGATGATACCCTCTTTAACATTCAGAGACAGTTTGCAGGCACCCTGCTGCGGAGCACACCAGCCCACACCATGGGTAAATCCGGAAATATCTTTTACTTCTTTCGCCTGTACCCATTTTGCCTCCTCCGGGATCGGAGCAGCGCCATGATGTACGCCCTGAGCTACCGGACACATTTCTTCTACTTCACGTGAATAAATCATTTGTTTGAAACTCCTTTCAAATAATCCTGTAAGGGTCTTTGGACACAAGAATCCCATACGGATTTATTATTTCATAAAATCACGATTTCGTCCAGTAGATTTTCAGAATTTGTCGAAAAATTGTCAAAACGTATTTTTATACTCTTCTCTCATAGTCTCCGGCACCAGACTTCCGCCCGTCGCCCATACAATATGAGAAGCATGCTCCATCTTTTCATCCAGTCTCTGTTCCTTCAGATAAGCGTTCGCTGCCTCTGTAACAAACAGTTTCACGGGACCCTGGAATCCTGCGCATGCACTTGGCTCCAGAAGTACCTCTTCCGTATCCAGAAGATCACGCATATATTCGTAAAGCATGGCATCATCCACGGTAAATTCTCCGCTGAGCAGAGGTGCCATCACACCACCTACGAATCCGGATGGGCGCCCAACTGCCAGTCCGTCTGCTGCAGTCAGTCCGGTCAGCCCCATATCCTGTACACTGATCTTGTTATGAAGTCCGGAGATCATACCAAGTGCCATACACGGAGCCTGTACCGGCTCTGCAAAGAAGCAGTGGACCGCATCGCCAAATACCTCTTTCAGACCAAAGGTCACACCGCCCGGCGCACCTCCTACTCCACAGGGGATATATACAAACAACGGATGATCCTGATCCACTTTGATCTTCTGCTCTTCCAACTGCTCTGCCAGACGTTTGGCAGCTACCGCATACCCAAGGAAAAGATCTTTGGAATTTTCATCATCTACAAAATAACTCTTCGGATCCTCATCAGACAGTTTCCGTCCGTTTTTCACAGCTTCGCTGTAATCAGACTCATATTCCATGACAGTCACACCATGAGACCTGAGCAGATCCTTCTTCCACTGCTTGGCATCTGCTGACATATGTACAATGACTGTAAATCCTACTGCCGCGCTCATAATACCGATGCTCATACCAAGATTGCCCGTTGAGCCAACCTGGATCTTATACTGACTGAAAAATTCCCTGCATTTTGGATCTGCCAGCTTCGCATAGGAATCGCCTTCTTTTAACAGCCCATGCTCCAGTGCCAGATCTTCCGTATGTTTCAACACTTCATAGATACCGCCTCTTGCTTTGACCGATCCTGCAATGGCCAGATGGCTGTCCATCTTAAGGAGCAGATCACCTTTCAGATTACTTCCATACCGCTCATTGATCCGCGCCTTCATGCCTGGAATCGGCTTCAATAGGGATTCAATCAGACCGTGGCGCTCCCTGGTCTCCGGGAAACACCGCTCGATAAATGGTGCAAATCTCTTAAGTCTTGCTTCCGCATCATCAATATCTGCCATTCCAAGAGATGATCTGGCAAGCCCTTCTGCCGTGATAACTTTGTCCGGATTGATCCAGACGATCTCTTTTGCTTCTTTTAGATCTGCCAATATAGGATGTTGTTCAATCAGTTTATTCTGTTCTGCCGCTTCCATAAATGAAACGCTCCTCTCTTGTGGTCATTCTGGATTTATTATAGCAAATCTGAAAAACCGTGGCTATGATGAATCATGACCGGAATTTTATTAAAAAAGACAGCCGTCTCCCGCACAGAAAACAGCTGTCCATTATTCATATTATTTCAGTTCATCCAGAACAGAGTGACCAATGGTTCCTTCCGGCATCTTCACACCGAAATCTTCTGTGATCGTAGCACCGATCACTGCAAAGGTATCCTGCTCCGGCAGTGCTCCACTTCCTTCAAAAGCTTTGGAATAAGCCAGGAACGGCACTTTCTCACGGGTATGATCGGTTCCGGTGTAAGTCGGATCATTTCCATGATCAGCGGTGATGATCAGAAGATCATCCTTGCGAAGGGTCTCAAGCAGCACACCCAGGTTCACATCGAATTTTTCGATCTCCTGTGCATAGCCTGATGGATTTCTTCTATGTCCCCACAGCGCATCAAAATCCACCAGATTTACAAAGCAAAGTCCATGGAAATCCTTCTTCGCCACATCGATGGTCTGCTCCATCCCATGGACAGAGCTCTTGGATTTATAAGCTTCCGTAATACCCTCGCCCACGAAAATATCATTGATCTTACCGATGGAGATCACATCCAATCCTGCATCCTTCATAGCATTCAACGCAGTCGGTCCAAATGGCTTCAGTGCATAATCATGACGGTTGCTGGTTCTGACAAACTCGCCTTTTTTCTTACCTACATATGGTCTGGCAATGACACGGCCTACTTTCCACTCGTCTTTCATAGTCAGTTCTCTGGCAATCTCACAGCAGCGATACAGCTCATCTAATCCGAAGGTCTCCTCATTACCGCAGATCTGCAGTACAGAATCAGCAGACGTGTAAACGATCATATGTCCAGTTGCAATTTCCTCTTCTGCCAGTTCATCCAGGATCTCTGTTCCGCTGGCGCTCTTGTTGCCGATCACCTTATGACCAGTACGTTCTTCCAGCTCTTTGATCAGTTCTGGCGGAAATCCGGTCTCTGTAAAGGTCTTAAACGGCTTCGTTACTTCCAGACCCATCATCTCCCAGTGTCCGGTCATGGTATCCTTGCCACGGCTGGTCTCCCGAAGCTTTCCATAGTATCCGATTGGATGCCCGTTTGCCGGAACCTGCTTTAACGGAATAATATTTGCCATTCCCAGTTTCTGAAGGTTTGGAATCTTGAAGGTGTCTACAGACTCAGAGATGTGGCCTAACGTATTCACTCCAATATCACCAAAGTCAGCAGAGTCTGGCATAGCCCCAACTCCCAGAGAATCCATGACTACTACAAATACTCTCTTAAATCTTTCCATATTGTGTTCTCCTACTTCAAGTTGTTCGGTCCGAATCCAAGTGGGAGCAGTTCCTTCAACGTGAAGATCTCATACTGATCTTTACTGGTTGCCAGAATGATCTGAAATGTATCCGGATCACAGAACTCCATCATGACCTGACGACACACTCCGCAGGGAGCTGCATACTCTTTCAGCACCTTGTTCATGCCGCCAACCACACAGATTGCATCAAACTCCAGCACCCCTTCACTGACTGCCTTAAAAAATGCAGTTCTCTCAGCACAATTGCTGGGTGTATAACCAGCATTTTCAATATTGCAGCCGCCATATACACTCCCATTCTTCGCCAGTAGTGCCGCACCTACATGAAAATGAGAATATGGGGAATAAGAATGATCCATCATGCTGATTGCTTTTTCGATCAGTTCCTGAATCTGTGTTTCTTCCAGTTTCTTCATCGTCTTCCTCAACTTTCCTTCTTAGTATCCGGTAGCCTCTTCCTGTTTTACAATCTTTACGATACGGCTGGTTCCCAGACGGTCTGCGCCAAGGCTTAAGAATTTCTCCGCATCATCCAGAGAAGAGATACCTCCTGCCGCTTTCATCTTCACATTCGGTCCGATATGTTCGGAGAACAGCTTAATATCCTCAAAGGTTGCTCCTGCTTTTGAAAATCCGGTAGAGGTCTTGATATAATCTGCGCCTGCTGCAGTCACAGCCTTGCACATTGCTTTCTTTTCCTCATCCGTCAACAGACAGGTCTCGATAATGACTTTGAGAATCTTGGAACCGCATGCTTTTTTCAGAGTACGGATTTCTTCCTCAATGGCATCAAATTTACCGTCTTTTGCCCAGCCGATATTGATAACCATATCGATCTCATCTGCACCATTCGCCAGTGCATCTTTGGTCTCAAACTCTTTCGTTGCGGTGGTCATATAGCCATTCGGAAAGCCGATGACCGTGCACACTGCCATTTGATCCTGCACATACTCTTTTACCTGTTTCACATATGCAGGTGGAATACATACAGAAGCAGTTCCGTATTTAACCGCATCATCGCAGATCTGTCTGATCTCTGCCCAGGTAGCAGTCTGTGTCAGCAGTGTATGATCCACGTGCTTTAAAATCTCTTTTACGTCCATTTTCATCGATCTCCTTTTTATCTGTAATATGAAAACTATGCCAGCTCCAGTGCGATCTCCATCATCTTGCCGAATCCCAGCTGACGGTCTTCTGCACACAGAGCCTCTCCGGTATAAATATGATCGGAAATAGTCAGCATACAGAGCGCTTTTTTCTTTGCTTTTGCTGCATTCATATAAAGAGCTGCCGCTTCCATCTCTACTGCCAGTACTCCCATACTGCGCCAACGGTCATTGACAGTCGGATCTGCATTGTAAAATACATCAGAGGACACGACATTTCCAACGACTACATTGGTTCCCTGACGTTTTGCAGTCTCAATGGCTTTATTCATTAACTCATAATCTGCGATCGGTGCAAAGGTTCCTGGCAGTCCGTACTGATATGCGTAATTGGAATCCGTGCAGGCACCCATACCGATCACCACGTCCATCACTTTAATATGATCCTGCAAGGCTCCTGCCGAACCGATACGGATAATCTGGTCTACACCATAGAAATTAAATAACTCATAGGAATAGATTCCGATGGACGGCATACCCATACCGCCTCCCATGACGGAGATTTCTTTTCCTTTGTAGGTTCCGGTGTAACCGAACATATTTCTGACAGCTGTCACCTGTCTTGGATTCTCCAGGTAAGTCTCTGCAATGTATTTTGCGCGGAGCGGATCCCCCGGCATCAGTACGGTTTTGGCAAAATCGTTTGCTTTTGCATTGTTGTGAGCTGTTGGAATATTCGACATATTTCATCCTCCTTCTATGTTTGAAATGGGTTCCCGGTCATGTCGGCTGACTGGGAAAAATTATTTGGATTTCACGAAAATCTTGCCGTTGGCTGCCGGTGTATGGGCTTTTCCAACGAACAGTACCAGTGCGATG
>NZ_JBBMFC010000023.1:0-53364 GCF_040096225.1 Hominiventricola aquisgranensis
ATTATACCAAAAAATCGCTCAGACCTCACGGTCTGGGCGATTTTTCTGTCAGGGGAGTTTTTTTACAGCCCCAATAAAATCTTATTTATCTTTCTTAATAAACATAGCATCACCAAAGGAGAAGAAACGATATCTCTCCTTCACAGCCTCCTCATAAGCCGCCATGATCTTGTCTCTGCCTGCCAGTGCAGACACCAGCATCATCAGCGTGGACTCCGGCAGATGGAAATTGGTGATCAGACAGTCGATCAGTTTAAACTGATATCCCGGATAAATAAAGATCTCCGTCCAGCCGCTGCCTGCTTTCAGGATTCCGTCCTCACCAGTAGCAGACTCCAGTGTCCTGCAGCTGGTCGTACCGACTGCAATGATCCGTCCACCATTCTTTTTTGTCTCATTGATCAGTTTTGCCTGATCCTCCTCCACCATATAGAACTCTGAATGCATATGATGTTCCAGTATATTCTCCACTTTCACCGGACGGAAGGTGCCCAGTCCTACATGAAGGGTCACATGGGCGATATTTACCCCCTTGTCCTTGATCGCCTGCAGAAGTTCCGGTGTGAAATGAAGTCCTGCAGTCGGTGCAGCTGCGGATCCTTCATGCTTTGCATAGACCGTCTGATAACGGTTCTTATCCTTCAGCTGATGTGTGATATACGGCGGCAGAGGCATCTGGCCCAGCTGATCCAGGATCTCTTCAAAGATTCCTTCATAAGTGAATTTAATCATACGGTTGCCGTCTTCGACCACATCCAGCACTTCACCGACCAGCAAACCATCACCAAAGCTGATCTTCGTACCTGGTTTTGCTTTCTTACCCGGTTTCACCAATGTCTCCCACACATCATTTTCATTTCTCTTAAGCAGAAGTACTTCAATGTGTGCATCCGTTCCCACCTTACTTCCCATAAGACGGGCAGGGATCACTTTCGTATTATTGACTACCAGACAGTCTCCTGGATTCAGATAATCAATGATTTCACGAAAAATATGGTGTTCGATATGTCCTGTTTCCTGATCCAGTACCATCAGTCTGGAACTGGATCGATCCTCCAGCGGATCCTGAGCGATCAGTTCCTGCGGAAGATCATAATAAAAATCATGTAAATTCATAGTATTCCTCTTTATTTCATATAGATTCCATACAGCTCCTGCATCTGCTGACGGATCATGTCTGGCCGCTGCTGTACAAAATCATAGATAACTTCAATATTCTGATCAATATTTTCCAGTGACATAGAATAAGTCGGATCCTGACTCTTCTTTTGTTCAATGTTAGCTTCCAGTTCCTGATCCCGCAGAGCTTTCAGTTGTTCTATGGCAGCAGTCACTTTTTCCTCTGTAAAATAGTTCTGGATACATTGTTCCAGGTAGTAGGCAAACCGTTCCTGCATGTCCGTACGCTTCATCACTGCCGCAAACAGTTTATTGCCGTCCAGTGCATCCTGAATGCTTCTCCACTCTTCTGCTGGGGCATTGTAGAGATTGAATCCTGCCTCCATGTCATAATAGAGATATCTCCATCTTCCATCCTGCCGGTCTTCCCCATAGGCGTCTCCCGGCGAATAGTAACGGTACATCTTAATATTATTCTGCGGCCAGTCCCAGTTGGCGATATAGGTTTCAATGGCAAAATACTGCAGAAGATTTTCCACATCTACCAGTGAAGAAAATTCTTCAAATACAGTATCATCTGTCAGATCTTCAGATGCATAAGTCACCAGATCCTTATAATCTTTCTTCGCCTGCTGTTCCTTACGGTTCAGTTCTGCATCCGGTGTATCATCCCATACGGTCACGATCTCATAATAGCCGTCACCGGAAGTCCCATAATTGGCCTCCATATAGACTTCGTCATAGACTTCCTGCATCCACTCACAGTTGTAATAGACTCCATTGAGGTACACAGCTATAGGTGCCACAGACTTGGAATCCACACCTTCGATCTGACTAATCAATGTCTGGAACAGTTCTTCACGAAACAAGGTCACTGCCTTATCTGTTCCATTATTTCGCAACACCAGCCGCTTATAGGCAGACTCCACTTCTCCTGTGGCTTTTCCTACATTATCTGAAAATAATGGATAATCAAATTCTGCCTTTCCATATTCATCCCGGGCATAGAGCTTCAGTGACTTCCGGTAGGACTGCCGGCTGGCATGACCAAACACCCGGATACCTGCATCCTGATCAATGACCCTCTCACCCTCCGGTGTCAGGATCTCAATATGGGCAGGACGTTCCCATGTTCTTCCTCTCTGGGTAAAATTAGCTGGCTGAGTCTGCAGATCAGGCTGATATTCCTCACTGGCCACATACTCATCTCGTATCTTACCTTCCGTCAGGATTCCATACTCATAATCATAAAGATTATATGGATCACTGGTCACACAGACAATGTATGTACTGTACCGATTCTGTAGTGTCTGTTCATCCTTTGCATAAAAATAAGTACGGGTGAACAATTCTCCCCACTCACCAGAAGCCGGATGATACGCTCTGGCACGAACAGTCACAGACTGAACCTGGTCACCCGATTCAAACACCAGAGGACCGCTGTAAAGTGCGCTGTTCTCTGTGGAAGGTACACTTCCATCCGTACTGTAATAGACAGGATAGCCGCCCCTGGTAGTCAGTTCCAGTGTCAGATCTCCCACGTAAAAGGAATCCTCCTGGGAAGTCTGCACCACATCCGAATCTTTGTAGTAATCCGCCAGGCGCTGTGCGATCAGAAACCCGAACAGCAGAACAGCGGATGCTGCCAAAACTGCCAGCACCCGCGTAATTTTTCTGCGATCCATTACTGTCTAAGCTCCGCACCCAGTGCTTCCAGACCATTGAGGATCTTCTTCATAGAAGCAGAGATCTCTGTATCTGTAAGCGTCCGGTCTTTTGCACGGAAGGTCAGCGAATATGCAACAGATTTATAACCGCCTTTGATCTGAGAACCTTCGTAAATATCGAACAGTTCATAGTTCTCAAGAATCTGTCCGCCACGGACTGCGATTACTTCCTCAATCTGTCCTACCAGAACATTCTTCGGAACAACCATGGAAATATCTCTGGTCACAGCCGGGAATTTGGCAATTCCCTCATATTTACGATCAAAAGTTGCCATCGGAACAATAGACGGCATATCCAGAACAGCCACATAAGCTCTCTCTCCAATTCCATAAGTAGCTGCAACTGTCGGATGAACCTCACCCAGATATCCGATTACCGTTCCATCATAGATGATATTTGCCTGACGACCCGGATGAAGGAAAGATTTTCCAGCATTTGGATCATAAGTTTCTTTCAGATGCATACCGATCTTGTCAAGGAACTCCTCTACGATGCCTTTCATGGAGAAGAAGTCGCCATCGCCATACATACCAAGAGTAAACTGCATGCGCTCATCCGGCAGTTCAGTGAGCGGCAGGCTCTTTGGCAGATAAATATTTCCCATCTCATAGAGACGAACATTCTTATTTCTTCTGTTATAGTTGGTTGCCAGAGAAGTCAGCATTCCATTCAGGGAAGTAGTTCTCATAATAGAGAAATCCTCACCCAGCGGATTGGAGATCACGATTGCCTGACGCTCACGTGCATCCTCCGGCAGAAGCAATTTATCAAATACCTTCGGGCTTTCGAAGCTGTAGGTCATACCCTGTGAGAAGCCGCAGAACTCGGCGATATCTCTTGCCACTGCTTCAATTCTCAGATAGAACGGAAGCTTGCCGGTGGTTGCCTCTCCTCTCGGAAGCGTAGTCGGGATATTGTCATATCCGAAGAAACGAGCCACTTCCTCTGCCAGATCTGCAGTGCGGAACAGATCCTGACGGAAGGTCGGAGCTACGATCTCGTTGGTCTTCTCATCATATTCCAGTTCGATCGGTTTGTAATACTCCAGCATCTGCTCTTTGCTGATGTCGGTTCCCAACAATGCGTTGATGCGGTCCGGCTCAAAGGGAATGCGAACCGGTTCTCTCTTCACTGGATAAACATCAACGGTTCCGTTTACCACATCTCCTGCATCCAGCTCCTCGATCAGCTGGCAGGCACGATCAATAGCTGCCTGTGCATTGTTCGGATCCAGTCCTTTTTCAAACTTACCGGAAGCATCTGTACGAAGTCCTACACGCTTGCTGGACAGACGGATGTTGGTTCCGTCAAAGCAGGCTGCCTCGAACAGCATGGTCTTTACATCATCTGTGATCATGGAGTTCTCACCACCCATGATACCAGCCATACCGACTGCTTTCTCACCGTCACAGATCATCAGTACATTTTCATCCAGTGTACGCTCCTGTCCATCCAGAGTCACGAATTTCTCATCGTGAGCCGCACGGCGGACAACGATTTTTTTATCTGCGATCTTATCCAGATCATAAGCATGCATCGGCTGGCCATACTCTTCCATTACGTAGTTGGTAATATCAACCACATTATTGATCGGACGGATGCCTACGGATGCCAGTCTTCTCTGCATCCATTCCGGTGACGGAGCAAGACGGATATTTTTTACCACTCTGGCACAATATCTGGAACACAGATCATGATCCTGCACTTCTACTTTAATATAATCATTCACATCACCGCCGCAGCCTTTTACATGAACTTCCGGAGCCTTGAACTCCTTATGGAAGGTAGCAGCTGTTTCTCTTGCAAGACCAAGCGTACTGTAGCAGTCCACACGGTTGGAAGTGATCTCGAACTCAAACTCCACATCATGAAGTCCCAGTACTTCAATGGCGTCTGCTCCTACTTCAGCAGTCTCCGGGAAAATGTAGATACCGTACTCCGGTGCTTCCGGATACATATCTCTGGTGGAACCCAGCTCCTCAATAGAGCACATCATACCGTTGGATTCGATTCCGCGAAGTTTACCTTTCTTAATACGGATGCCGCCAGGTGTCATCTTGCCGTCATGACCGCCTGCCACACGTCCACCGTCCAGAACAACCGGAACCTTGTCTCCTTCTTTGACATTCGGAGCACCTGTAACGATCTGGATCGGAGATTCCTCTCCAATATCTACCTGACAGATGATCAGCTTATCTGCATCCGGATGTTTCTCAATCTTCTTAATCTGTCCGATCACGATTTTCTCCAGATCGGCATCCATTTTTGTAAATCCTTCCACCTTGGAGCCTGACAGGGTCATAGCATCGGTGAATTCCTGTGCAGTCACCTCAAGCTCCGGCACATATGCTTTTATCCATGATAAAGATGTATTCATCTTTGTAATCCTCCTTAGAACTGTTTTAAGAATCTGATATCGTTTTCATACAGCAGTCTCATATCATCGATCTCATATTTCAGAAGAGCGATTCTCTCAAGACCTACACCAAATGCAAAACCGGTGTACTCATTCGGGTCGATGCCGCACATTTCAAGTACATGCGGATGTACCATACCACAGCCAAGGATCTCGATCCAGCCGGATCCCTTACAGAAACGGCAACCTTTTCCACCACACTTAAAGCAGCTTACATCTACCTCCGCACTGGGCTCTGTGAACGGGAAATGATGCGGACGGAATTTTGTCTTCGTGTTTTCTCCAAACAGTTCTTTTGCAAACTCTTCCAGAGTTCCTTTCAGGTCAGCAAAGGTAATATTCTTGTCGATAACAAGACCTTCGATCTGATGGAAGGACGGAGAATGAGTCGCATCCACTTCATCCGAACGGAATACACGTCCCGGAGAGATCATACGGATCGGCAGCTTGCCTTTTTCCATAATTCTTGCCTGTACCGGAGATGTCTGAGTACGAAGCACAATGTCCTTGTTAATATAGAAAGTATCCTGCTCATCCTTTGCCGGATGATTTGCCGGAATATTCAGTTTCTCGAAATTATAAAGGTCATACTCTACTTCTGGTCCTTCGATCACTTCGTAGCCCATACCAATGAAGATACGCTCTACTTCTTCCAGTGCGATGGTGTTCGGATGACGATGACCTACGTTATTCTTCTTAGCCGGAAGGGTTACGTCGATAACTTCTGATTTCAGTTTTGCATCCAGAAGAAGCTTATCCATATTTTTTTTCGCCTCTTCCATAACCTTCTCAATCTCAGCTCTGGTGTCGTTTACCAGCTGACCAAAGACCGGGCGTTCCTCCGGAGCCACATCCTTCATACTCTTTAACAGTGCTGTCAGCTCACCTTTTTTTCCAAGTACAGAGACTCTCACATCATTGAGAGATTCCGGATTCTTTGACTCTTTGATCCGGGCAATTGCCTCTTCTTTGATCTTCTGCAATCTTTCTTTCATGTTGAAACTCCTTTTCTACTACATAGATTTATCGGACGGTTCTGGAACTTTCCTTGTTTCCTATACGATAAAAAAGCTCCGCCCCTCAAAAGGGACGAAGCTTATAATCCGCGGTACCACCCTGCTTTCCGGCTATGCCGGACACTCATAAAACTGCATAACGTGCAGTAACACGTCATCCCCTACTCTATCTGTTCAGGAATGCTGCTCCGGTGTGAACTTCGACCTTTCTGCCTGAACCTGACCGGGCTTCCAGCCGCTGACCCGATCTCTCTGATGGAAAACAGAATGCTACTTGCACCTTCTTCGCATTTGAAATATCTTTTTCTACTATAGCACAGATTTTTTGAAAGTCAAGAGGGTTTCCTACTCAACCGTCACACTTTTTGCCAGATTTCTTGGCTTATCTACATCCAGTCCCTTTGCCACGCTGACATAATATCCAAGCAGCTGCAGCGGGATCACAGCCAGACTGCCCACAAAATGTTCATCCACTTTTGGTACATACACAGCGAAGTTCACCTGATCTTCCACCTCATAATGTCCATAGGTCGTCAGCCCCATCAGATAAGCTCCCCTGCTCTTACACTCCAGCATATTGCTGATGGTCTTCTCATACAACTCATCCTGTGTAAGAACTCCAATGACCAGCATTCCCTGCTCAATCAGACTGATCGTTCCATGCTTCAGTTCTCCTGCAGCATATGCCTCTGAATGAATATAAGAGATTTCTTTCAGTTTGAGACTTCCCTCCAGAGAGATTGCATAATCAATTCCACGTCCTACAAAGAATACATCATGAGCATTGGCATACTTTGCCGCAAACCACTGAATCCGTTCTTTATCCTCCAGAACCTTCTCCATCTTCTCCGGAATCGATAACAATTCAGAAATGTAAAAGCTGTACTGCTCCTCTGTGATCTTCTCCCTCACCCTGGCAAACTGCACTGCAAGACAATACATCGCTGCCAGCTGTGCACTGTAAGCTTTTGTGGTCGCTACAGAGATCTCCGGTCCTGCCAGTGTATACAGCACATGATCTGCCTCCCGGGCAATACTGCTTCCAACTACATTGACAATCGCCAGGGTAGCAAGCTTCTTCTCCTTTGCAAGCCTCAATGCAGCCAGGGTATCGGCGGTCTCTCCAGACTGACTGACCACAATGACCAGTGCCTTCTGGTTCAGTGGCATCTTCCGATAACGGAACTCTGATGCAAGCTCCACACGTACCGGAATATCTGTCAGATCTTCCAGCACATACTGTGCGGCCATTCCCACATGCCATGCAGAACCGCAGGCTACTATATAGATCTGCTCATATTTGTTCAGATCCTCATCACTGATCTGCATCTCCTTAAAATCAATCCTGCCGTCTTTTACAACGGAATTGAGCGTATCCCTGACAGCTTTTGGCTGCTCATGGATCTCTTTCATCATAAAATGCTCAAATCCTGCCTTCTCTGCAGCCTCTGCATCCCATTTGATCTCGGTTGTCTGCTTCTCAATCTCATCACCATCCAGATTATAAAAATGCGCTTCTCCTGGTGTCAGTTTCGCAAACTCCAGATTGCCGATATAGTATACATTTCGGGTGTATTTCAGGATTGCAGGCACATCAGATGCCACATAAGTCTCCCCGTCAGCGATACCGATGATCATGGGACTGTCTTTTCTTGCTACCCAGATCTCCCCCGGATAATCACGGAACATAAGTTCCAGTGCATAGGAACCACGTACACGCACCATGGTCTTTGCGATTGCATCGATGGGTCCTAAGTTATATTTTTTGTAGTAATAATCCACCAGCTTGATCACCACTTCTGTGTCCGTCTGGCTATAGAAAGTGTAACCATGCTTGAGCAGCTTCTCTTTCAGTTCTGTATAGTTTTCAATAATCCCGTTGTGGACTCCAACCACTTCTGATTCCACCTCGCCGGAGCCAGATCGCAGACAATTTCCTGACACATGCGGATGGGCATTAACCTGACTGGGTTCCCCGTGGGTCGCCCAGCGCGTATGTCCAATACCACAGGTTCCTTTCAAAGTCTTTCCGCCATCTGTCTTCTCTGCCAGATTATTCAGCCTTCCTTTTGCCTTCACAACCTGTGCCAGTGCCTTTCCATCCCTGACAGCCAGTCCGGCCGAATCATATCCTCTGTATTCAAGCTTTGACAACCCATCCAAAAGAATCGGTGCTGCCTGTTGCTTACCTGTAAAACCTACTATTCCACACATATATCATTTATCTCCTTTTATTCTGTCTGTCCTATCCTGTCCAATCCATCCATTATGCGTGATTCTGTCCCTCGTCCACTCCTTCCGTGCTTTCTTTTGTAAACATGATCTTCAGAGTCAGGAAGATCAGTTTCATATCCAACAGTACTGAATAGCTTTCAATGTACATCAGATCCAGTTTCAGTTTATCCAACGGTGTCGTATTGTATTTTCCATAAATCTGAGCATAGCCGGTCAGCCCTGCCTTCACCTTCAGCCGATAAATAAACTCCGGCGTCTCCTTGCAGAATTCATCGATATACTGCTGTCGCTCCGGTCTGGGACCCACAATACTCATATCGCCTTTTAAAATATTCAGAAGCTGCGGAAGTTCATCCAGGCGGGTCGCACGGATAAATTTACCTACCTTTGTAATACGACTGTCATTTTTTGAGGAGAACTGCGCTCCATTCTTCTCCGCATCCACGATCATGCTTCGAAATTTATAAATATAAAATTTTCTTCCATTCAGTGTCACACGCTCTTGTTTGAACAATGCCGGACCATGATCCTCCATCTTGATCGCAAGCGCAGTCAGCAGCATAAACGGAGAGGCCACTAAAAGCATACATCCGGAAATGATCACATCCATGGCTCTCTTCATCACACGCTGCTCAAAAGAGATTCCAGAATTTCTCAGAAGCAGAAACGGAGTATCAAATGAATGCACCCGGTCTGCTCCTCTCAGAAGCAGGTCAGAGATCTCCGGAGCCACATAAATACGGATGGATTTCTCATAACAGAATTTTACCAGATCATTGCGCTTCTGCTCTTCCAATCCATAGAGCATCATGGCATCGCAATCCTGCACCTCCTGCTGAAGCTTTACCAGCGGCTCTGCTGCTGACACACATCTGGTAACCGTATAGAGATCCTTTCGTCCGGATAACTTGCGGATCAGATTTTCTTTATATGCCATATCGCAGATCAGAAGCAGCCGCTTCGGAGGAAACATCTTTTTGAAAATTCCACCTGATAACTGATTGATCAACATGATCACCACCAGATCTGCCGCACTCATTACCAGCATAGGCCAGATGGTCGGAAACGGAAAACGTCCCACAACCATAATGATCTGAATATACATCAGTGCATTGGCAATGATGGTTCCCAATGTCTGTGACAGAATCAGCTGCCCCTTTTTATAATATGCGTATTTGGTTCCTCCGTACAGATATACAAAGACTATCAGATAAAGCACGTAGAAACCGATCATCATCCAGTTACCTTTGTTAAGGAACATGGTCACACGCAGTTCACGATACACCTCATCCCATACATATACAAAGAACAGAGTCTCTATAAAAATCTCTATTCCTGCAATTCCAAGACGCAGCAGCCTCTTGTACTGATCAAATTTATCCATTCGTATATTTCCTTTCATCCCAATGTCTCTATATTTTACCATTGCATGGCAAAAACATCAAGGGAAAGCCATTTCCCTTATTATCTGACCACGCTCACCCGCTTCTCCCTCCAGCAATTGATCTCCATGCCGATCAGCACAATATACATGCCGAAATACAGCCAGAACATGAACAGGATCAAGGTTGTCAGACTGCCATACATACTGTATGCATTTCCATACTGTACATAGATGGAAAATCCAAAGGAAAATAAATACCAGCCCACAGCCGCTGCCAGAGCTCCAGGCACCTGATCAAGAAATCCTGATCTTCGATTCGGCAGCATACTATAAAGTGCCGCGAAGAAAACTGTCAGGATCGCCAGCATCAGAAACAGCCGGAAAGACAGAATGATTCTGGTAAACACCGCCACAAACGGAATATATTTTACAAGCCACAGATGAATGGAATCACCAAAAACTACCAGCACCAGCGATACCATGATGATCACCACAAACAACAGTGCAAAGACAGCTCCTCTGAGCCGCATCAGCACATAGTTGGGATTTTTATCCACTCTGCAGATCGCATTAAATCCACGGTTCAGTGCCATAAAGCTCTTTCCGGCAGACCAGATTGTCACAACTGCTGACAATGATACCGTTGCCACTGTACGACTGAACATTTCGTCAATAATACTCAACATCCAGCTTTGGAATCCCTGCGGCACCAAATGCTGGATCAGACTGTAAAAATCTGCTTTTCCAATTCCGGTAAACTGGATCATGGACAACAAAAGGATCAGAAGCGGAATCAGAGACAGCATAATAAAATAAGCTGCCTGCGCCGCATAAGCTGATACGTGATTGTCCGCAATATTTCTCTTTATTTCCATGATCATGAATATCAGTCGTCTCATTCATGTATCCTTTCCTCGTAAAATCGACATGCTCTGTGGCAGTCAATCTGTATCTTACCTTGTTTCAGCAGAAAATTCAAGAAATTCCTGCCTCCATTCCTCTCCGCTGCAGAAACAGGATTCCATGATTTCATCCTTACTCCATCGTTGCCAATGTTACATTCCGATAAAAATAATCAAGGATCGTCAGATAATCCTTTCCCTGCTCCGCCAGAAGTCTGGCTCCGTTCTGGCTCATGCCTGCTCCATGACCCAGACCTCCTCCCGTCACCGCATATCCAGTTACCTTTCCATCGGTCTTGGCTTGTGTCAATATAAAATATCCACTGGGAAGAAGGTCTCCCCCTCTGGTGATCGTCCCATCATTTTTATGTATGATGCCTCCCGGCAACCCCAGCATCAAACGGATATTGTATTCATATTTGATTTTCAATGTTCCTTCGCTTCCAGTCAGCAGAAGTTCCTGCGCTGCACCGCCTGCATTCCGCGACAGGATCTGTGCTTCTGTAATCGTTCCAATCCCTCTATGTCCGACGTTTTCGGATGGCCGCACATACTCCTCTCCATCCTTTATAAGGATCCCATCTCCGGTCTTCGCAAGCCTGACTGCCATCCATTTCTCTACATTTTTCTGAATCTGAGTAAATGGCACTTCACAGTTCCACCGGTACCATGGTTCACTGATTTCCAGATCTCCTGCACGTTTGGTCCTGATCCATGCGGCAAACGTTTCTTCATCCGTCAGATCCTTTTCTGAAGTTGTCTCATTGACAAACCTGCTGCAAAGGTACGGACTGTTTTCTGTATTACCTTCCTCCCAGATAGCTTCATCTGTTGTCACTCCACAGGAAGTTGCAAAATAATATGCCTTTACCGGATACTCCTGATAAAGAAGGATCTGTCCCGCCGTCTCCTCCACTGCCTGATCCGTGGAGGTCTGACTGTCG
This sequence comes from Hominiventricola aquisgranensis, assembly GCF_040096225.1. Taxonomy (NCBI): domain Bacteria; kingdom Bacillati; phylum Bacillota; class Clostridia; order Lachnospirales; family Lachnospiraceae; genus Hominiventricola; species Hominiventricola aquisgranensis. The sequence goes on from NZ_JBBMFC010000023.1 coordinate 11,745, forward strand.
ATCTTGTGATAGACCTGATATGAAGTACTGTCATCCACATGGGCTTCATATTCCGGATAAGCATATTCCTGCATCTGCCAGACTGCATAGGTTCTGGCGCAGACAGCCTGTGCTTTCAACGCTTCCAATGTATAGGAAGCCGGCATCTCGCTGGGAACCACAAACCGAAGATATTCCTCCAACGGTACTTTATTGACAATGACCCACCCCTGCGGCTCCTCATAGTAATCAAGTTCTCCCGGATATCCTTCCCCTGCATCTTTTTCCTTATGATAAATACTGCCATCCTGATCCAGCAGGAGAACACGGATCTTTGCATCCCTCCCCGGAGATGTCCATATTTTTTCCTGTCCAACAGCTTCCCCTGGCTCTTCGCCGCCTTCCTCTTCTGATATCAGTAATTCTTCTCCTGTCTCTCCTTTTCTATCCGGATCTCTCCTAAGTGCCAGGATCATCAGAACCCCTGTCATACACAGCAGAATCAATGTCTTTACTTTCAGTCTGCTTCGATACATGTTCCACCTCCCACTGACACCGGCTTACAATACAGAGTCATCTGCACCTATCAGAGTTCGCCATGTCGCATAAATAAAGAAAGGGTACTGCAATCTGCAGTACCCGTAATCTTCCGTTTCCCAAAGTGCCGTTCCCTGTATTTTGACGCCTAGCCAAAGCTAGGTGGGTAACCTCAACAGAGCTTTCAGCCTTCCCCTGGCATCCAGCGATGGACGGAGGCTTGACATCCGGCCTGCGATTTTGGAATCCCATAAACGTAAATGTAGGTTCAAAATAACAGGGCTCTCGAACACCCCAGGAAATTTATAACCATAGTATACCCTATTTTTTTGTTTTTGACAACTCTAATGTGTAATCTCTATGCTCCATTGTATGGTCTTTCCTGATATTTTATTCATCTGTTTATTACCAGCATCTGATTTCTGACCAGTACATATAAAAAGGGACACTGCATAGCAGTGTCCCAATAGGTACGATAAAATGTACAATTACAGCTGCGGACCAGCAGATACAAGTGCTTTTCCGTCTGCATTGCTCTCATATTTAACAAAGTTTTTCTGGAAACGAGCAGCCAGATCCTTTGCTTTCTCCTCCCACTGAGCAGCGTCAGCGTAGGTATCTCTCGGATCAAGGATTGCCGGATCAACTCCCGGAAGCTCAGTCGGAACTTCAAAGTTGAAGAACGGAATCTTCTTGGTCGGAGCGGTCAGGATAGCACCAGCAAGGATTGCATCGATGATACCACGGGTATCTTTGATGGAGATACGTTTTCCGGTTCCGTTCCATCCGGTGTTAACAAGATAAGCTTTAGCGCCGCTCTTCTTCATTTTCTTAACCAGCTCATGAGCATATTTGGTCGGATGCAGCTCAAGGAATGCCTGTCCGAAGCATGCAGAGAAGGTCGGGGTCGGCTCAGTGATTCCACGCTCGGTTCCTGCAAGTTTTGCAGTAAATCCAGAAAGGAAGTAGTACTCAGTCTGCTCCGGAGTCAGGATAGATACCGGCGGAAGTACGCCAAATGCATCAGCAGACAGGAAGATTACGTTCTTAGCATCCGGAGCTGCGGATACCGGACGAACGATCTTCTCGATATGGTTGATCGGATAAGATACACGGGTATTCTCGGTTACGCTCTTATCAGCGAAATCGATCTTTCCGTCTTTGTCAAGAGTAACGTTCTCAAGAAGAGCGTTACGTCTGATTGCATTGTAGATATCCGGCTCAGACTCTTTATCAAGGTTGATAACTTTTGCATAGCATCCGCCCTCGAAGTTGAATACTCCGTTGTCATCCCAGCCGTGCTCGTCATCACCGATCAGAAGACGTTTCGGGTCGGTAGACAGAGTAGTCTTACCAGTTCCGGAAAGTCCGAAGAAGATAGCGGTGTTCTTTCCATCCATATCTGTGTTTGCAGAGCAGTGCATGGAAGCGATGCCCTTCAGCGGCAGATAATAGTTCATCATGGAGAACATACCTTTCTTCATCTCTCCGCCATACCAGGTATTTGCGATAACCTGCTCACGAGTAGTGATGTTGAACATAACTGCGGTCTCAGAATTCAGACCCAGCTCTTTGTAATTCTCAACTTTAGCTTTGGATGCGTTGTAAACAACGAAATCCGGCTCAAAGTTCTCAAGCTCTTCAGCGGTCGGCTGAATGAACATATTGGTTACGAAGTGTGCCTGCCAAGCTACCTCCACGATGAAACGGATAGCCATACGGGTATCTTTGTTAGCTCCGCAGAATGCATCTACAACATACAGTTTTTTGTTGGAGAGCTCTTTCTTAGCCAGCTCTTTTACAGCCTCCCATGCTTCCTGGGTTGCCGGATGATTGTCATTCTTGTACTCGTCGGAAGTCCACCATACAGTGTCCTTAGAGTTCTCATCCATAACGATATATTTGTCTTTCGGGGAACGTCCAGTATAGATACCGGTCATTACGTTCACAGCACCAAGCTCGCTGACCTGACCTACTTCAAATCCTTCCAGACCCGGTTTGGTCTCTTCCTCGAACAGAAGCTCATAAGACGGGTTGTGTACGATCTCAGTTGTTCCAGTAATACCATACTTAGTTAAATCAATTTTTCCCATGTTTTACTATACCTCTTTCTTTTAGTATATCTTTAGACTTACGCTGAAAAAAATCTCTCTTTCCGACCAGACTCAGAAGTATGAAATTCTTTTCTTTGTTGCGATGCAGGAAATCAAGCATTTCCCACCTCGCATATTATCCCATCTCGTCAAAAAAAAGTCAATATCAAAAATACGTTTAGAAATATTTTTTTGTTGCATTTCTGGTCTGAATTCCATACCAGATCAGGGTTCCGATCAACGCCACCATCATAACCCAGTAAAGGCTCATAATGCTGACCACATAAGTATTGATCAAAGAAACCACTCCATAGAGGATCATCACACCTGCCAGCGTGGACAGCTTCGGTGCCATGGATGCTGCATATGCTCCCAGATCTTTACAGGTATTCACATCCGTCTCCTTGAACACAAGAAATGTCTTGATGATCTTCCCCTTTGTCTTCAGCACATAGGCTGCATACAGTGCATATACACCACATACCAGGATCACAATGTCCATAATTGACCATGCATCATTCATTCTGTGTCACCCCTATTCCACACCGAGAAATGTCTTTACTGTCTGTTCCATATCAGCTGCATCGCAGACTGTCTTATGACGGACCGGAGCGGTACGGATCTCTTCAATGGCATTCGGCACATCCACGCCGGAAATCTTGTTGAGCTCGTCCACCAGATCAAAATCAGACATGGAGCCATACTTTTCTTTGTCGATAGCTTCCATCACACTTCTGGTAAATTTATACGGGCTTGCGGTAGATGCGATCACCGTCTTAGTCTTATCCTTAGTGTCTGCCACATATTTTTCATAAGCACAGGAAGCTACTGCCGTATGCGGATCCAGCACATAACCGGTATCTCCGTATACCTTTGCGATCTTCTTAGCAGTCTCATCTTCAGATGCATAATATCCGCAGAAATCATGAAGCTGTGCGCGCATCTTATCAGTAATCTCGTATTTACCCTGCTCAGATAATGCTTTCATCAGCTCCTGATCCTTGGAAGCGTCTGCTCCGGCGATCCGATAGATCAGTCTCTCCAGGTTGCTGGAGATCAGAATATCCATAGACGGAGATGTGGTCAGGATAAATGGTCTGTTTCTGTCATACTCTCCAGTGCGGAAGAAATCATACAGAACCTTGTTGTCATTGGAAGCACAGATCAGCTTTCCGATCGGTATTCCCATCTGCTTTGCATAATAAGCTGCCAGAATATTTCCAAAATTACCGGTTGGGACAGTCACATTGATGGTCTCTCCATCTTTGATCTCACCACTCTCCAGCAGTTTTGCATAAGCATATACATAATAAACGATCTGAGGAACCAGACGTCCGATATTGATGGAGTTGGCACTGGAAAACTGATATCCTGCCTGATCAAGTTCCTTTGCAAGCTCCTTGTTTCCGAAGATTGCCTTGACGCCGCTCTGGGCATCATCAAAGTTTCCATGAATACCGACTACAAATGTATTATCCCCTTTCTGGGTCACCATCTGCTTCTCCTGGATCGGGCTGACACCATTCTTCGGGTAAAATACGATGATCTTTGTTCCCGGCACATCTGCAAATCCTGCCAGTGCTGCCTTTCCAGTGTCCCCGGAGGTTGCAGTCAGGATCACAATATCATTTTTCACCTGATTCTTCTTCGCTGCAGTAGTCATCAGATACGGCAAAATAGAAAGTGCCATATCCTTGAATGCGATGGTCGCCCCGTGGAACAGCTCCAGATAGTAAGCATCCTCCACCTTTGCCAGCGGTGCGATCACGTCTGTATCGAATTTTTTGTCGTATGCACTGTTAATACAGTACTTCAATTCTTCCTCGGTATAATCGGTGAGAAAGAGCTTCATCACCTCATATGCGGTCTCCTGATAAGTCATTCCGGCCAACTGCTCCATGGAACAGGTAAGCTTCGGAATCGAATCCGGAACAAACAGTCCTCCATCTTCAGCCAGACCCTGAAGGATCGCTTTAGATGCAGTCACAGGTTCTTTTGCGCCTCTGGTACTTCTGTATAACAATTCCATATCTACATTCCTCTTTCTGTGTTTGCTGTTATTATTTTGCAGTTTACCACAGGAAAGAAAAAAAAGAAAGAGGCTTTCCGCCTCTTTCTTCACTTACATGGTATAAAATATATGATTTCCATGTTCCAGCACACGGGAAAGCTTCTGATCAAACCATCCGCTTCTGCTTCTTACTGAGCGGAAAAACAAAGCTCCCTGAGAAATATCTTCTCCATTCATCACTCTTGCCACCGCATCAATGGTCCCCTGAGATACATTCACTGTATCGATCCGACCGTCGGATACGGGTGAAAACTGCGTTGTTCCATCCTGTCTCTGATAGACGACTTCCGTGACCGTGTTTGGAAAATACCCATTTCTCACACGATTCATCACTACATTTGCAACCAGCATACGGCCCTCTGTGTCTTCACATCCAGCCTCTGCTTCCACAATCTTCAGAAGCACCTGATACTCCTGATCTTCCAGACTAAAACTATTTCCTGTCAAAGCTTCCGGTGTCTCTTCCATGACCACCTGCTCTACAGTTTCCTCTGTGGGTATTTCTGTTTCGACGTTGTCTTCCGTAACGACCTCATTCTGGATCGCTTCAACCAGCTCTCCGGAAAAAGTGTCTTCTGCAGCATACACAGTCAGTGTGCCAATACCGCAGGAACCGGTGGGTGTCACACCTGTCAGGAGTAGTCCTCCAAGAACCAGTGCTGTACCCAGATAGCATCTACGCATACATACACTCCTTTTCTGTTTTCCTTTATCCGGCTTCTTTACCGGAAACCAGACGGACATTTGTGTTTTGTGGGTTATCGTCCGCCGCGTTACAGTTTGGCATTATAGACCGGGACAATCTGGAAAGTCAATACAATTATTACAACTTTGTTAACTATTATGAACTAATTTTTTCATTTTTATGACAAATCGAATAAAAAAAGAACGCTTTTCACAGAATTTCATGAAAAGCGTTCTCAAATTTTGTAAAAATATTACTTAACAGAATGATTAATCGCTGTTAATAATGCATCAATGGATGCACGGATAATATCCGGGTCAATGGCTGCTCCCCAGTGGATTTTACCGTTCGGAGTCTCAATTCCTACATATGCGATCGCACTGGAACTGGAACTCTTGGTAAGTGCATGCTCCTGATAAGTAACCAGTTTGTAGTCAAATCCATAGGCTTTTTTCAGTGCATTGCTGACTGCATTCAGACGTCCGTTACCGGTTGCACTGGTAACTTTTTTCTCGCCCCTGTAACATGTGGTAACCTCGGTAGTAATACCGTTTTCCTGTTTGAAATGTACCTCGGTGATCTGATATGGCTCCTTGATTCCGACAAATTTATCGAGGAATACGCGATAAATTTCTTCCGGCATAAGCTCTTTGTTCTCCACATCAGAGACTGCTTTGGCAGCATATCCCATAGCTTCACGCATCTTAGGCGGCATTACCAGACCATAGTTGCGCTCCAGAATATAGCCTACGCCGCCCTTTCCGGACTGGCTGTTGATACGGATCACGTCTGCATCGTAGCTTCTTCCAACATCGGTCGGATCGATGGGCAGATACGGTACTGTCCAGTGATCCGGATGTTTCTCGTCGATCCACTTCATTCCCTTTGCGATCGCATCCTGATGAGAACCGGAGAATGCAGCAAATACAAGCGCACCGCTGTACGGATTTCTCTCATTGACTTTCATGCCGGTAAAATGCTCATATCCGTCACAGATCTTGGTCATATCGGAGAAATCAAGCTCCGGATCCACACCCTGTGCATACATATTCATAGCCACTGTTACAATATCCACATTACCAGTACGCTCACCATTGCCGAACAGAGTACCTTCCACACGGTCTGCACCTGCCAGAAGTCCCATCTCTGTGTCAGCTACACCGCATCCTCTGTCGTTATGCGGATGCAGAGATACCAGTACATTTTCTCTGTATTTCAGATGTTTACACATATATTCAATCTGCTGTGCATAAACATGCGGCATGGAATGCTGTACCGTTACCGGCAGGTTGATGATTGCCTTTCTGTCTGCAGTCGGTTTCCATACTTCCAGAACAGCATTACATACTTCCAGTGCATATTCCGGTTCCGTTCCGGTAAAGCTCTCCGGGCTGTACTCAAAACGATAATCAGCACCAGCTTCTTCCGTCAGCTGCTGCAGAAGTTTTGCTCCTTCTACGGCGATCTGAAGAATCTCTTCCTTTGATTTACGGAACACCTGCTCTCTCTGGGAAAGAGACGTGGAATTATATACATGAACGATTGCATTCTTCACACCTTTCAATGCTTCAAATGTCTTTCTGATAATATGCTCACGAGCCTGCGTCAGTACCTGCACAGTTACATCATCCGGAATCAGATTCTGCTCGATCAGTGCTCTTAAGAACTCATATTCTGTCTCAGATGCTGCCGGGAAACCAACTTCGATCTCCTTAAATCCAATCTTGACCAGCATCTGGAAAAAGTCCAGCTTCTGCTGAAGTGTCATAGGCACAACCAAAGCCTGGTTGCCATCTCTCAAATCTACACTGCACCATACAGGGGCATGATCTACATACTCCTTGTCTGCCCAGTCCATGCATCTTTCTGGCGGCATAAAATACTGTCTGGTATACTTCTTGTAATTCATCATTGTCTTTTCTCTCCTTTTGTGTCGTAAAGTGTTTGGCAGCCATTCAGAATCTTATGAAACATGTATATGGTTCTGAATCGTTACATTTTCACGAAAAAAAACCTCCATCTGTCGATTCCCTTTGGAATCGAGAGACGGAGGATCTACTGTCCTACGCGGTACCACTCTCATTTTGTGATATTCACACACTCGCCGGATACGGAATCATCTGATTCTTATATCCTCCCCTTTGTAACGGCAGGGATTCCGTCTGCATCTACTCTCTTCTTATTATATAGAAGATTTGGGACAGCCGCTCCGAGGTGAGTTCCAGACATTCCCTCTGCTGTCTCACACCATCCGACAGCTCTCTGAAATCAGGTTTGCATGTACTATTCCTCATCAACGCATTTTTCTATTTCGTTGCTAATTATGATAGCAAACTGTATTATAAATGTCAAGACGGATCATTCACTCTTTTTGTTATTTTCAGATACAGATTCTGTTCTTTCCTATATAAGAGTGTTTTCTCCCAGATCGGTGCAAACCATTTCACCAGCTGCTGCCGCAGCAGTTCCAGCAACGTACATGTAAGATAGACGATTGCTGCCACTACCACTGCATAGATCATTGCCCAATGAGTCTTCGCCACCTTGCTGACCCGGAACGTGTCCCACACCAGATATCGGATCAGATAGTTGTCATGGATCAGATACACCCCAAACGCTGCACCTGCTACCTTTAAGATCACTCCATCCAGCTTCGACTCTTTCCACGGCAGATTGCGTACACAGACAAACAACGCCAATGTTCCCAGCAATGCCAGCGGAGAATTATAATTAAGGAAATATCCAATATCCTCCTGATGCGTCTTCACTGACAGATAGACACTGGCCAGCACAGTCAGTGAACTTACCACATAACCTGCAAATCCATACCACGCATAGCGTCGGTCTTCTTTTGTATGAAGCTTCACATATCCAGCCAGCAGCGTCAGATAGATAAACCACGGAAGCTCTCTCCCGGAAAAAGTACCATACGTATCCACCCGAAATATCATATGATTAACACTCAGGAACAAGGTCAGTGCCCCTAGCAGATACTGGTACTGTCTCCTGGTCATCCTTGCCGCCACCATACTGACAAATGGCATCAGAACAAGCAGGCCCATGTAGACAGATGCAAACCAGTAGGTCTTTGCAGAAATAGGAAAGATTGCTTTTACCACATCTGTTCTTGTCACACCAATGGTCACTGCGTTCAATAGACAGATCAGAATCGAGTAAAATGCCACCTGTTTCCACAGTTTTCCAAGTCTTGATGCCTGAAATACTTTGTCAATGGCAAAATATCCACCAATCATCACAAACGTATTTACATGCACCACAGAAAATGCCTGCACCAGGTAATCCAGGAAATAATTGACCGTTCCATATCCCAGTTTAGCTGTCACTCTTCCATGAAACAGACAGTGTCCAATCACAATCATATACATGCAGAGGATCCGCAGTAGTTCAAATTTCACTTCCCGCTTTTTCATACACCGGTGCTCCTGTCATAAAGAAGATTATCCGTCATCAGTTTGTATCCTTTATCGCCATCCCGGATCATAATATGCACCTCATACCGGTCATCCAGCGGATAGCTCAAATTTGGTATCATAAAGCGGACACGATCAGTCGGTTCCAGAGAACTGTCATACAAGACAGAATACAGACCATTCGCGTCCTGCTGCTGCCATACCCCCTGGAAGATCCGTCGCTTACCGCTCTCTTTACTCTCTGTCCACAGAAAAACACTCTTTCCTTCCAGTTCCTCCGGTGTCATGTTGACAGACCCTTCAAACACATCATACCGCTCATTTTCTGCTGTATAAGTTGTATCCAGTGCTGCTGTGTGAGTCTCATCATCTTTCACACCGGAAATCTTATAGCTTAATGCATACAGATTGAAGTTGCCGAACTGGTTAAGTTTGGAGTAGGTAATAAACAAGCCGTCATAAATACTGTCCAGATGCAGCATAATATGTTCCAGCATGGAATCCGAGATCAATACTGCCCGGTCACTCTTATACAAAGAAGTCAGCAGACTTCTTTGATCGTAGGCCTCCAGATTACTGACGATCTGCGGAGATTCTGTCTCCCATCCACCCAATGTGAAAATATTGGTCAGATAATTATCTGGTAGTTTTTCAAAAATGGAATATCCAAGCTCCACACCAGTATTGCTGATGGGATCAAACGCATAATATACGTCCTTATCCTGACTGATGGCATCATAGAGATTCCGGAATGCCACACTGGCATCCGACTCCTGCAACGGCTGTTCTGTAAGCGGCAGGATCAACATCCTTACCAGCAGACATGAAGTCAATACTACTGCTCCTGCCCCTGTACCTGCCAGACGCTTTCCAACCAGCTTTTCTCCCCATCTTTCTTCAAGATCAGGAAGAACTGCAGACCACGCACAGATCAAGGTTCCCAACAGACATGCAGTTACTACAATGGGAAGTACCCGGTATATTTTTATAAAGTAAAGATAGATTCCCAGCAATGCAGCGTAAGGCCAGAAAACAGCGATCCAATCCCGTCTTCCAATCATTTTCCAGTCAGGATTCAGACTCACCCAAAACTTTTTCTTTTTTATAAGAAGCAACGGAATCAACCACAGCAATGTCGCCAGAGCTGATAGAATAAACAGCGGCTTCAGACTCAAGATCACCAGATAGTCTTTGAGATATTCCCACTGGAACGGGCGGTCCTGTCGAAATGCCACAATAGCCTTAAAGGTATCTGCTGTATACCGGTCATAGTCGGCGATCAGCCAGCTCTGAAGATTAAGCACATCTGTCTTGGTAAGCCCCAGTTCTTCATATTCTGCCTGATACTCATCCCATCCTGGAACACCATAATCCAGAAGCTGCTGTCTTGCCTTGTCATACTCTTTATAATGAGCTTCTGCGCTTCCCGGTGTGTAGACCAGTACATTTTCCAGAGCAATACTTCCGAACACCAATACAAATGCCGACACGCAGGGCAGACAGTCTCTCACAAAAAATGTCTTCCAGTCTCTGTTCCTCCATGCTTTCACTGCCAGTCCCAGCCAGAATCCGAAAGCTGCAATACTGATCATGCCAAATGCTTGGAACCGGATCCAGCTGCCTAATACTAACAAGGCAATCCCGCCAAATAAATGACGCTTCTTTCTCTCCGAACAGAATACCAGAATGTAACCTGCCGCCGTCACCAGCGCAGCTGTCTTGGTATACTGAAGCTCCACATACATAGGGCTCAAAGACGCCAGCACCAGCAGTACTGCCATAATACCACCGATCCGTTTTGATCTTCGGATCCAGGTACAGCCAATGGCGGACAGGGATACAAAAATAAGCCCGTACATCACCAGCGTATACCAGTTCCACGCCGGATACAATGTATAGAAAAACCGGAGGATCCAGGCAAAAGCGCTGTGCAGATAAATAAAATACCAGGTATAGGACCCATAAGCACCCGATGCGATGGCCGCCAGAGTAAATTCATCGTTGGAACCATAATAGGGATGCAGGAACATTACTGCATACGCTACCATGATCATATGGAAGACCAGGAACAGGATCTGCACCTGTCTTACGGAATAATCTCTCTTTTTCAACATATAACTCCCAGTTTATTTGATTTCATCTTTATATAAAAACTGCCGCAGCAAACATATGTTGCTGCGGCAGCTTACTCAGATCTTAGTTCTCAAGCAGCTTCTGCTCTCCGTTCCAGCTGTACAGCTTGCGGATCTCTTTTCCGACTTTCTCTGACGGATGCTCGCTTGCCAGTTTTCTCATGGCTTTGAAGTGAGCCTGTCCACCTGCCGGAGACATATCCAGAAGGAAGTCTTTTGCAAAAGTACCATCCTGGATGTCTTTCAGAATCTTCTTCATTGCTTTCTTGGTATCCTCAGTAATGATCTTCGGACCAGTGATATAATCACCATACTCAGCAGTATTGGAGATAGAATATCTCATTCCCTCAAAACCAGACTGATAGATCAGATCTACGATCAGTTTCATCTCATGGATACACTCGAAATAAGCATTTCTCGGATCATATCCAGCCTCAACCAGAGTCTCGAAACCTGCCTGCATCAGTGCACATACACCTCCGCAAAGTACTGCCTGCTCACCAAACAGGTCAGTCTCAGTCTCAGTACGGAAGGTTGTCTCCAGAATACCTGCTCTTGCGCCACCGATTGCAAGACCGTAAGCAAGTGCTCTCTCCAGAGCTTTTCCGGTTGCATCCTGATGTACAGCTACCAGACACGGAGTTCCTTTTCCTGCCTGATACTCGCTTCTTACAGTATGACCCGGAGCTTTCGGTGCGATCATGGTAACATCTACGTTCTTCGGCGGAACAATCTGGTTGAAATGGATATTAAATCCATGAGCAAACATCAACATGTTGCCCTCTTCCAGATTCGGCTCGATATCTTTCTTATACATTGATGCCTGAAGCTCATCATTGATCAGAACCATGATGATGTCTGCTTTCTTTGCTGCCTCTGCTGCAGTATATACTTCAAATCCCTGCTCTTCAGCTCTCTTCCAGGATTTGCTGCCCTCATAAAGTCCAATGATCACATGACATCCAGACTCTTTTGCGTTCAGTGCATGAGCATGTCCCTGGCTGCCGTAACCGATGATTGCGATGGTCTGACCATCCAGAAGTGAAAGATTACAATCTTCCTGATAGAAAATTTTTGCCATTTTTTTCTCCTCCGTTTTTGTAAAAATGTGTTTGCTTTATGCTTTTGAAAAATCGTTGTCCATCAGTCTGCCGTCTTCATCATACATCTTTACATCAAAGGTGCCGCGGGACAGGCCGGTAAGACCTGTACGTGCCAGTTCCAGAATCTCCACATCCTTCAGCATACGAAGGAAAGCTTCCAGCTTGCTCTGGCTTCCCACCAGTTCGATTACCAGTGACTCTATGGATACATCTACGATTTTTGCCCTAAAAATATCTGCAATGGATATAATATTCTGCCGGTTGCTCTCATCACAGAGCACTTTCACCAGAATCAGTTCCCGACATACAGAATTGTCAGGCTCCAGCTTCTTAATATCCACTACATCTTCCAGCTTGTTCAGCTGTTTTTCGATCTGATCAAGAATCGTGTTATCTCCTCTGGTCACGATCGTTGCCCTTGAATATCTGGGATCAGCAGTCACACCAACTGTCAGACTGTCAATGTTATAACCACGGCGGCTGAAAAGACCGGCAATGCGGCTCAGTACACCAGAAGTATTATCTACGAGAATTGAAAAAACTACTTTTTCCATATATCCCCCTGCTTTCTATTGTTCATACTTCGATATTGTATCAACATGGTCTGTCTTTGTCAATATTTTATGTCCATTTCGTTCTATCACGGTAGCAGTTTACTCTGCAAAACTTTCCCGGACACGTCGGATATAATCAGGCGTGGTTCCACAGCAGCCACCGATCACAGATGCGCCGCACTCTTTTAAATGCTGCACATTTTTCGCAAATTCTTCTTCGCCCATGCTGTAGACTGCCGCACCTGTCTCTGTAATAACCGGAAGTCCTGCATTTGGCTTGGCAACAATGGGGATGCTGACGGTCTCAGAAAGCTGTCGGATCACGGCATCCAGCTGGTCCGGTCCCACAGAACAGTTCACACCTACTGCATCAGCTCCCATAGCTTCCATCACAGCTGCTGCTTCTGCAATAGTTCCTCCAAAATAGAGAGTTCCATCGCCTTCGCAGGTAAAAGAAATGATCAACGGCAGATTGCAGACTGCTCTGGCTGCATCACAGATCACGGTTGCTTCATCTGCAGACATAAGCGTCTCTGCAACAAGCAGTTCCACCCCGGCATCAGCCAGCAGCTTGATCTGTTCTTTATAATTATCCATCAATCCTTCATAGGTCATGGGTCCATAAGGTTCCATGGCTTTTCCGGTAGTGGAGATATCTCCTGCCACCAGCACCTTGTCTCCTACATTTTCCAGCGTCCGCTTTACCATGGTCTGGTTCAGTTCCACGATCATATCAGCGATTCCCATATTTTCCAGAGAGATACGGTTTGCCGCAAATGTCGGTGCATAGATCACATCAGACCCTGCTTGCGCATATTGTCTTTGCAGTTCACCGATCACTTCCGGATGTTCATATGCCCATTTTTCAGTACTGACACCCGCCGGCATTCCCATGGTGCGCAGAACAGATCCTGTACCGCCATCTAACAGCAGATATCCTTTTTCTGCAATTTTTGTACGAAATTCTTCTCTTGTCATTCTCTTCAGTCATCCTTTTTTCGCTTTTTATCCGGATCATGGCAAAGCACCTTCAGCACCAGTGCTGCGCCTCCAAACATCAGGATCAGCATGATCAGATAATTATACAGACTGGTATAACGGAATCGGAATTCCGTTGCCGCGATCACAGAAGCAACTATGATCACCAGTCCTGCACCCATCAGCAGTTTTGCTCCAAATGAATCGGTATTCACACAGAACCAGATCACACCAGCTATAAACGGAACCACTACCAGTCCCCCGTTCATATAGAAGCCTCCAAGACGCAGTGTATAAAATCCAGTCGATACACTGACACTGTTCAAGAACCAGTAACCTCCTGCTGCCAGCATAGCCAGTCCGATCAGGAATTCTGCCAGTGGATTTCCTTTTTTCTTCATACTTTCAGGTTCCTCTCTTATCCTACATCAGTTTTTTGCCGCAGTTCGGGCAGAATTTCATGCCTTCTGTCTTGGTTCCACACTCCGGACAGAATTTCCAGCCGCCTGCAGATGCATTCTCAGAAGCAGGAGCTGACGCCTGAGATGCCTGTGCCTGCTGTCCGTTTCCGAACATGGTCTGGCTCATCTGGCCTGCCATCTGCTGTCCCATCATCATACCCATTGCCATGCCTGCCATATCAGAAGCTGCACGTCCGCCTCCATTTCCATTTGCCATGGCATCTATCATCGCCATCTGCTGGTAGCGGCCCATATCACCAACCACACTTTGAGATGCCGCCTTGGTCACCATCTTCTGGATCTCTTCCGGATAAGTAAAGCTTGCAATATTAAAGGTGGTGATGCTGATGCCGATCTTCATCATCTCCATATCCAGGTCTTCCTGAATGCCTTTTCCAATATCAAAGGAATTTGCCTGAAGATTGAACATGTCCTTGCCTTCCTTCACGATCCACTTCATCAGAAGCTGATCCAGCATGGAAATGACACGTTCCTGCACATCATCTACAGTAAACTGACGTTTGATACCCGCCACTTTATCGATCAATGCCGCATGGTCACTGATCTTGCAGCAGAAAGTACCAAATGCCCGGACCGGCATACCTGCAGGAAGTCCCTGTGCCGGAATATTGATAGGATTCTTGGTTCCCCATTTCACGGTCACTTCTTTGGTATTGATAAATAATACTTCCGCACGGATTCCACTGTTAAATCCAAATTTAAATCCTTTCAGCGTGGACAGGAATGGAATGATCTCAGATTCAATATCAAAGCTTCCTTCATCCGTGAAAATTCCTTCTACTTTTCCATTATATAAGAAAATTGCATCCTGTCCCGGACGGATGATCAGACGGCTTCCTTTCTTGATCTCCTGGTTGCTCCATTTCCAGAACAGAATATCATCCCGATACTCTTCCCACTCTACTACATTTGCAAACTGATTGCCAAATAAACCCATGGTGTTATACCTCCTGTATTCCGTCAATATCCACGGTCAATGGTTCATATTCTATGTATTCTTCCTGTGCCGTCTCTGCCACCGGTACTCCTTTCGCTCCACACGCAAATGCATCTGTTGCCATGAAGAACAGACCGATCAGAATCAGAATTCCTGCGATCATCAGCAGGATCTTTGCCACACTCTTCGGATATTCGCCCTGTACCCGGCCAGTCTCTCCATTGATCAGTACATGATACTGCTTGTTTTTATACTGATATGCGGTGGAGTATACCGGAAGCAGTACATATTTATAGGTTTCATCCCTGTAGTTATCATTCAGTCTCAGGCCTCTGACCTGATCATATCTTCTGAGCACATCCTGTTCTGCCAGTCTGCGAAGCTCCGTTTTCATCTCTTCTTTTGCTTCCCGATGTGCATCGGACAGATTCACCGTGTAGATCTCTGCACTGTATCCAGACAGATAATTGGGGGAATATGCCGGTATATCCTTTGTATGAAAGGGTTCGATCTGCCGGAGCAGATAAGTGTCCAGCTTGTTGGAAGCCCGCACCAGCACATCGTCAAAGAAATTTGACACATTTCCACTGGTCGGATACCAGGTCACCTCGGTTCTGGTATGCCGTTCTCCCTTGGAATCACGGTACTCAACGATCCGGTTTCTTCCACCTTCTGCATGATAGACCGCATCCGCCTTCGCATCAAAAGTCCAGTACGGGATGTAGATTCCCTGCAGTTTATCCTGCTGATAAAGGTGTTTTAGTTCATTGGGAGCAAAAAATCTGCCCTTGATCCATTTATGAAAAACTTCTCCCACTTTTTTCTTATCGATCTGGAACGGAACCACCCCGTCCGGCACGATTACATCTGTCTGCTTTTCTGCCAGCACAAATGCAGTTCCACAGTACGGACAGTCTTTGGCAGTACTGTTAGGTTCCACTTCCACCATTGCTCCGCAGGATGGACATTGCATCGTTGTAGATTTTTTATCCTGTACACGCACCATCTGTCTGGCTTCTGCCGTCAACTTGTGTTCTCTGACTGCTGACCGGTTGGCATCGATCTTCTGCTCTTCTCCACAGTGCGGACATTTCAATGACTGGGTCGCTGCATCAAATTCCATGATTCCGCCACAATTTTTACAGTAAAATATCTCACTCAAAACAGTTCCTCCTAGGTATCCTGTATATACAAAATGCCGCAAAGAATATGAGATCCTTTGCGGCACTTATTTCTATATTACTTACCAAGTTTCGCTTTTAATGCTGCAAGCTCATCATCTACACCCGTGTTGGAAGAATCCTCATCATATTTTGCCGCCAGATCAGCCACATCATCTTTGGTTGTGTTCAGTTCAGACATAGCATTTGCCTCGTCCAGCATACGGTTTGCTTTTTCTTCCATGCGGTCAAATGCAGAAAGATTGTTGGAAACACCTGCAACAGAAGAACCGACTTTATTCAGTCTCTCCTGAGTCTTTGCCACTGCAACCTTCGCACGAATTGCATCTCTTCTTGACTGCAGTTCTCCCATATCGGATACCAGCTTGTCATGCATCTCTTTCATCTTCACTGCATTGCCATGAGCCAGGTCATAGGCCTGCTGCAGAGCTGCCTGTTTGGATACAAGCTGCTGTTTTTTCTCAAGAAACTGACGGGCATCATTATCGTTGCCTGCTACAATTGCTTTTTCTGCATAGCGCTGCATCTTTTCAATATCAGCATTACACTCATCCAGTTCCCGCTTGCATTTTGTCTCTTCTGCCATCACAGAAGCTGTCTCTGCTTTTACTTTTCCAAGATCGCTCTCCAGATTGCGAAGATACTGATCGATCATCTTCTCCGGATCCTCTGCCTTATCAAGAAGTGCATTCAGGTTTGCTGACATAATATCACTAAATCTCTTAATAATTCCCGCCATCTGCTGGTCCTCCTTCTTGGGTACATCTCTGCACCACTTGTAACCATTATAATATATTCGACAAATATTGTCACGAAAATTATATTTTTTTCATTACTTTTTCCATGGAAGTTCCGGATGTTCGATCTTCTTGTCCCGAAGCATCAGATCTGCCATGGCTTCTCTTGCAGTTTTATTCTCAAAGAGCACTTTATTGACTTCATTCACAATCGGCATATCAATGCCATATTTTACAGCCAAGATCCTGGCTGCCCTGGCAGAATAGACACCTTCCACCACCATCTGCACTTCATCCATGGCTTCCTGCATAGTTCTTCCCTGACCAATGAGATAGCCTGCTTTCCGGTTCCGGCTGTGGCGGGATGAGCAGGTCACGATCAGATCACCAATACCGGTGAGACCGTTAAAAGTCTCAATGTGGCCACCCATAGCCACACCCAGCCGACTCATCTCTGCGATTCCTCTGGTGATCAATGCTGCCTTCGTATTGTCTCCGCAGCCAAGACCATCTGCCACGCCTGCTGCCAGCGCAATGACATTTTTCAGTGCTCCCCCCAGCTCAATACCCAGCATGTCCGGACTGGTATACACACGGAAAGATTCACTCATGAACAGATTCTGGATATATTCTGCGGTCTCTCTGTCTGCTGCACCTGCCACTACCGTAGTCGGAATATCTCTTCCCACTTCCTCCGCATGACTGGGTCCTGACAGTACGGCTGCATTTACCTGCGGAAGTACCTGGCTGATAATATCTGTCTGGATCATCAATGTGGACTCTTCGATTCCTTTCGCCACGCTGACAATGATCTGTCCATCTGTCACAAAAGGCTTCATCTGCTCGGCTGTACTTCTGGTATATACCGATGGAACCGCCAGCACACACAGGTCTTTTCCAACGATTGCCTGCTCCAGACTGGATGTATACTGAATCTCTTCCGGCAAGATCACTCCCGGAAGCTTTGAACGGTTCTCATGCTGTTCCCGCAGTTCCCGGACTCCTTCTTCCCGATGGGACCACACGGTCACATCATGACCATTTTTGCAAAGACGTCTTGCAAGAGCCAATCCCCAGCTGCCGGCTCCGATCACACTGACATTTGCCATCTTCCGTTCCTCCCAATAGCTTATTTTTCTGCTTTTTTCTCAAAAATCCTGCTCTCTGTACCACTCATAAGACGTCTGATATTGGCTCTGTGACGATAGATCGCCATCAAAGACAAGGCGGCGCAGACTGCATAAAATTCATACAGATGCGGCTGGCTCATGCCATAATATCCCATCTGTCCTAATACGGCCAGATCGATCACCAGCTCGATCACCACTATAATAGAGCCAAGCGATACGAATCTTGTGATCCCTACTACCAACAGAAATGTGGCTGCTTCCAGTAAAGTTACGATTGGACCTAAGGTCACCACCATACCGGCTGTACATGCGATTCCTTTTCCACCGCGAAAACCAAGCTGAACCGGAAAATTATGACCCAGGATCGTGCCTGCGGCTGCATACATCCCCAGCAGCGGCAGCATATCCGGATATTTACTTCCGAAGATCAGGCGTACTGCGAGTACAGCCAGGACAGTCTTGGCCACATCTCCAAGAAATACGATCAGTCCGGCCTTTTTACCAAGCACACGCAAGGTATTGGTCGCTCCTGCATTGCCGCTTCCGCACTGACGGATATCAATTCCATGCATCTTTCCATAAATATAAGCCGTCTGAAAGATTCCAAATACATACCCGATGGCAAGACAAACCAAGCGTTCCATTATTCCTTTTCCTTCCTCTCTCTGACAATGAATTTCAGCGAAGTTCCCTTGAATCCGAAGGATTCGCGGATCTTATTCTCCAGATATCTTACGTAGGAGAAATGCATCAGTTCCTTATCATTTACAAAAATAACAAATGTAGGTGGCTTTACAGACACCTGTGTCACATAGTAGATCTTCAGTCTCTTACCTTTATCTGAAGGCGGCTGCTGCATGGCTACCGCTTCCGTTACGATCTCGTTAAGGACACCCGTCTGCACACGCAGGGTCTGATTCTCGATGACCATATCAATTGTCTCGAACAGTCTGGACAGACGCTGTCCGGTCTGCGCAGAAATAAACAGGATCTCTGCATATGGCATGAAGGACAGGATCTCTCTTACTTTTCTGGTGAACTCATAGATCGTCTTATCGTTCTTCTCGATGGCATCCCACTTGTTGACAGCTACGATGATACCTTTTCCTCTGTCATGGGCGATTCCCGCAATCTTGGCATCCTGCTCCGTCACACCTTCGGTTGCATCGATCACAACAACGACCACATCTGCACGTTCTACAGCCGTTACTGTACGGATAATACTGTAACGCTCCAGTTCCTCTTTGATCTTATTCTTCCGGCGCAGTCCTGCCGTATCAATAAATACATATTCTTTTCCATTCCATTTGATGTCTGTATCAATAGCATCTCTGGTGGTGCCAGCAATATTGGATACGATCACACGGTTCTCACCCACCAGCTTATTGATAATAGAAGACTTTCCTACATTCGGTTTTCCAACGATAGCAATCTTCGGACGGTCATCCTCTTCTGCCTTGCTGTCTGTCTCAGGAAAATGCTTTACCACTTCATCCAGCATGTCGCCAATGCCCAGACGGGAAGATGCAGACACCGGAACCGGATCACCGATTCCCAGATTATAGAACTCATACACATCTGCCATGAATTTCTGAAAACTGTCTACTTTGTTAACTACCAGGATCACCGGCTTGTGGGAACGGCGCAGCATATCTGCCACCTTGGAATCTGCATCCTGCAGACCCTGACGCACATCCACCAGGAAAATGATCACATCTGCGGTGTCGATAGCGATCTGTGCCTGCTCTCTCATCTGAGCCAGAATAATATCATTGCTGTCCGGCTCAATACCGCCTGTATCGATCAATGTAAAATCATGATTGAGCCAGGTGACATCTGCATAGATTCTGTCCCTGGTCACACCTGGCGTATCTTTTACAATGGAGATATTCTCTCCCGCCAGGGAATTAAACAGTGTGGATTTGCCCACATTCGGACGTCCCACAATTGCTACTACTGGTCTGCTCATATTTTAAACCTCTTTCTCTTAATCCTCGATTAAACTGCTGACAAAATCAGCACCGCTTGATTCTACTATGGAAACTTTGATTTGTAAAGCATTTTGCACATCATCCACGGTTACATCATCCAGGAAGACCGGTTCCCCACTCTTCAGCATATGATTGGTGAGCAGCAGCCGATCTCCCAGATCTTTTCCCTTCAACTGACTGATCAGATCCGTTCCGGTGATCAGTCCTGCCACCGTAATCTTTCCGCCAAAGAACTCATTTTTTATTGCAAAAACCTGAATATCTACATTGGGATATTTCTTCCGCACTGACTCCACATGCTTCCGCAGAAACGGTGCCGCCAGTTCTCCTGTGGCAATAGTGCGATGGATCTTCCTGTCATCTCCAGTCATACCAGCGAGGGTCTGTGCCACTTCTTCGTCCAGAAGTCTCACCATTCCCACTCCGTTTTCCAGCTGCAAATATCCATCGTAGGTCTTCTCCTCCGGAATCGGCCGCTCTGCCAGAATATACCACTCATCACCTGCATGGATAAAATGATTGCCCCACTCCTTGTAAAGCTTTTCCTGCCAGCCATGGATCAGATCCAGCACTTCACAGGCATCTTCTTTTGTAAATGGTTCCAGTGGGTACAGACCGTCACGATAGCGGGTCAGTCCAACCGGCACCACGGATACACTCTCAAGCTGCGGCATGTAGGCGGTCAGTTCCCGGATGGAGCGTTCCAGTTCCGCTCCGTCATTGACTCCACGGCACAGAACGATCTGACCATTCATGATAATACCTGCGTCCTTGAGTCTCTTCACCTTGTCAAAAATCTCTCCTGCAAACCGATTGTGCAGCATCTTGCAGCGCAGCTCCGGATTCATAGTCTGGAATGAAATGTTGATCGGTGACAATTTGTACTGAATGATCCTGTCAATATCATGTTCACTCATATTGGTCAGTGTCAGATAATTTCCCTGTAAGAACGAAAGCCTGGAATCATCGTCCTTAAAATACAGAGTCGAACGCATCCCCTTAGGAAGCTGGTCGATAAAGCAGAAAATGCATTTGTTACGGCAGCTTCTGTAATCATCCATCAGTCCATTTTCAAATTCGATTCCAAGATCATCTTCATATTCTTTTTCAATTTCCAGTTCCCACTCTTCTCCATTTGCCTTACGGATCAGAACCAGAATCTCTTCTTCATTCATCAGATACCGGTAGTCAAAGACATCCTCCGGTGATTTTCCATTTACCTCCAGGAGTCTGTCTCCCGGCTCTATTCCCATCTCCTGCGCAATACTTCCCGGCGCAACAGAGCTTATAATATGTTCCATATCTAACCTTCCTGTCTTATTTCATTCCTTACTATACTAAATTTACCACAAAAATGCAACGATACCCGTCAATTTCCATAGATACCGGTTGACGGGCACTGACGCAAAATGTTATAAATAAAGAAGCAAGTATACACAGGAGGCTATACCCGTGAATTTTTCATATGAAAGCATTTTACCGATTGCTCCATTAAAAATTGCTGCTTTGGCGGGCTGTCGGGAACTGGCTGAAACAATGGACAAATATCTGGTAGAATTTCGTCAGAAAAGTAACCAGGAGTTTCAGGATCAACCTAATTTCCATGGATATCATGAAGATACCTACTTGATCAAAACTGCCTGCCCCCGGTTCGGTACCGGAGAAGCCAAAGGCATTATCTATGAATCTATCCGCGGTGCGGATCTGTTTATTCTGGCAGATGTGACCAACCATAGTCTCACCTATTCGATCGCAGGTCAGGAAAATCACATGTCACCGGACGACCACTATCAGGATCTGAAACGCATCATCTCCGCTGCCAACGGAAAGGCACGCCGGATCAATGTGATCATGCCATTCCTGTACGAAAGCCGTCAGCACAAAAGAAGTCAGCGAGAATCTCTGGACTGTGCATTTGCCCTTCAGGAGCTGATCGATATGGGTGTTTCTAACATCATCACCTTCGATGCTCATGATCCGCGCGTTTGTAATGCCATCCCGCTCTACGGATTTGACAGCTTTAATCCGCCTTATCAGTTTATCAAAGGCCTGTTCCGTTCAGTGCCGGATCTGAAGATTGACAAAGATCATCTGATGGTCATCAGCCCTGATGAAGGAGCTATGAGTCGTGCCGTATATTTTGCCGGTGTACTGGGTGTGGAAATGGGTATGTTCTACAAGCGCCGGGATTATTCTGTTGTAGTTGGCGGCAAGAACCCGATCGTTGCTCACGAATTTCTTGGAGATGATCTGCACGGAAAAGATGCTATCATCATTGATGATATGATCTCCTCCGGCGAAAGCATGTTGGATGTGGCACGTCAGATCAAGGAACGCGGCGCCAAACGTGTCTTCGTATGTGTAACCTTCGGTCTGTTCACCGATGGCTTGAAGAAATTTGATGAGTATTATGAAAAAGGCTATATTGATAAAGTGGTGACCACCAATCTGAATTACCGGACACCGGAGCTTCTGTCCAGACCCTATTATGTGGAAGCAACCATGACCAAGTTCCTGGCTGCCATCATCGACTGTATCAACCACGATGTATCCACCGAGCACGTCAATGATCCGACAGAGCGCATCCATACGCTGTTGGAAAAATACGAAAATCTTGAAAATAAAGAAAAATAAAGAGGTGTGCCAACAGCACACCTCAAGCAAAAACCTCTGTAGCTGACATCTGCCAGTCACAGAGGTTTTTTGTATATACAAAACATTTACAGCCAGTTCTTTACAGCATCTTTCCCTTCAGGATCACCTGCTTTGTACTCAGATCCTTCTCTTTCAGAAGAACCATATTTGCAGTCTTGCCCGGAGTGATGCTTCCGTACTGATCATAGATTCCTACGGATTTTGCGGAGTTCACTGCTGCACATTTAACAGCACTTTCCAGTGGAATATTCATCTTCTGTACAACTACTCTTACACAATCCATCAGATTGGTTGCAGACCCTGCAATGGTTCCGTCTTCCAGAGTTGCCAGATGTCCTTTTTTAATGACTTTCTGTCCACCCAGTGCATAATCGCCGTCCGGCATACCAGTAGCTTCCATCGAATCACTGATCATGATGATCCGGTCATCACCGAACATCTTGAAAGTCTGACGAACAGTTGCCGGATGAATATGGACACCATCACAGATCATCTCTGCTTCCACATGCTTATCATCTGCTGCTGCACCTACCACACCTGGTTTTCTGTGAGACAAACCTGCCATAGCATTGTACAGATGGGTCACATGATGAACTCCATGCTCAAATGCTTTTTTTGCCTGCTCATAATCAGCCATGGTATGAGCTACAGACAGAACGACCTCATCTTTCAGCTCTTCGATGCACTCTTTCGCACCTTCCACCTCAGGAGCAATTGCCAGAAGTTTTACAATACCACCGGAAGCTTTATTCAGTTCCCGGAACATCTCTGCATCCGGTTTGTGAACAAAATCACCATTCTGAGCACCTTTACGCTCCATGGCAATAAACGGTCCCTCCATGTTGATTCCACAGAGGATCGCACCTTTTTCACTCTTGTAAGAACCTGCTGCTTCGCAGATCTTTTTCAGTGTATCTCTTCCAAGTGTCATCGTTGCCGGAACGATAGTGGTCACACCCTGAGATGCCTCATAGACAGCCATCGCTTCAATGGACTCATGAGTTCCATCACAGAAATCATGTCCCAAACAACCATGGAAATGAATGTCGGTCAGACCTGGAATCAGATAACATCCCTTTGCATCCAGCACCTGATCATCCCCGCTTTTTTCAGCGATCAGTTCTCCATCTGTATAGACATCTTTTTCTTCAAATATCCCTGCTTCTGTGTATACTTTTGCATTTATGATCTTCATAAACGGCCTCCTGTTTACAGGTCACATTTGGACAGTGCAGCTTCGTCAGCTACGATCGTTACATCCGGATGCATCTGCAGAATGGATGCCGGAACCTGCGGAGTTACCGGTCCGAAAAATGCATTTTTTACAGTCTCAGCCTTATCTTCACCGCTGACAACTACCAGGATCTTCTTTGCCATCATAATGGTCTTGATACCCATGGTATATGCCTGTTTCGGAACATCGTCGATAGATGCAAAGAATCTCTTATTCGCCTCGATGGTACGCTCAGTCAGATCTACGCAGTGAGTCTCAGTCTCAAAAGCCTCGCCCGGCTCATTAAATCCAATATGTCCGTTATGTCCCAGTCCCAGAAGCTGCAGGTCTACACCGCCAGTAGAACGGATCACTTCTTCATATCGTTTGCACTCTGCATCTGCATCCGGATTCATACCGTTGGGCAGATGGGTTCTCTCTGGATTGACATTGACATAATCAAACAGATTATGATTCATAAAATAGAAATAGCTCTGATCATTCTCTCTCGGAAGACCTCTGTACTCGTCCAGATTCACAGTCGTCACATCACCAAAGTCCAGATCTCCTTTTTCATACCATTCGATCAGCTGCTTATAGGTTCCAATCGGAGTAGAACCAGTAGCCAGTCCAAGTACACAATCCGGTTTCATGATCACCTGTGCAGAAATGATGTTTGCTGCCTTACGGCTCATGTCATTGTAATCTTTTGCTTTGATAATTTTCATGATGTTTTCCTTTCCATCTTATAAGATTCTATCATTTACTGAATTTTATTGTAAGATCAAAAAAATCTTTTGTCTAGGCAGAATCTTACTGTTCCTATGGACAATTTTAACTTCTTAAGACAACAGCTGCAGAAATGCTCCAAGATTCCCTCTTTTTCCTTTGCTGGCCCGATGGGAAAATAATACCTGAAGATTACAACAGGTACAAATATCCGTCACCGCAATTCTGTCTTTTGGTACACCCGACTCCAGCAGTACCAGCTCATTGGCCCTCCACAGATTCAGCTGATACTTTCCGTTTTCCTTTCTGTATAAGAGCCTGTTATCTGCCCGTCCTTCAAAAACACTTATGAACTCCTGTGCCACATCCTCGCTGACCTCATAACAATCCTGGCAGATCGATGGTCCGATCGCAGTCCACACATCAGAAGGCCTTGTGCCAAACGCTTCTTTCATCCGCTGCAGAGTCACTTCGCCCATGCGGTTCACCGTTCCTCTCCAGCCGGAATGAGACAATCCGATGGCACGATGCACCGGATCCACAAAATAGAGAGGCACGCAGTCTGCATAGAAAGTCGCCAACACAAGACCAGGTACATTGGTGATAAGCCCATCCACATCCTTATAATCCCGGGGTCTTGTGAAGCCTTTGCCCCGGTCTTCTTCGGTCACAAGGCGCACATTGGTAGTGTGAGTCTGCAGAGACAATACCAGATCCTTGGGATCAAATCCCACAGCCGCTCCGAACCGCCGGAAATTCTCCTTTACATTTTCCGGATCATCTCCTCTGGTGGAGCTTAAGTTCATGGTTGCCAGATCTCCTGTACTGCAGCCTCCCAGACGGGTAGAAAATGCATGGCGCACCAGCCCTGTATTCTCCAGACTGGGGAATACCAGATATGGTACGCCATATTTTTCCTGCAGTTTTAAGGTCTCCGCACTTGTTTTTCGTTTCAAAAGCATCATGCGCCTCTCCTATTCTGCATATTCAAATGCATTTTTTATGTGATAGATCTCTGATCCCAGAATACTGACTACGTCAAACCGACAGGGCATATCCTCCGGAATCCGCTTCTGTCTCAGATACCAGCTGGCTGTCTGACAGATCTTCTTCTGCTTATACCAGTTCACTGCCTCTGATGGGTCTCCTGCTTTTTCATCTGACCGGTACTTTACCTCGACAAAGACCAGATACCGCCCATCCCTGGCAATCAGATCGATCTCTCCGATTCGGCAACGGTAATTTTTTTCCAGAATCTCAAATCCTTTTCCTGTCAGCCACCGGGCCGCCAGTTCTTCATATTCGGTTCCTGTTTTTCGTTTATTCATCCGATTATCTTTCATTCCTCGACTGTGCAGTCACTTTCTAGCCACAGATATTGCGGATAAAGGTTCTCCGATGTAGCGGACAGGGACCATACTCCCGAAGTGCTGCCATATGGGCTGCCGATCCGTATCCCTTATTGGAAGCAAATCCATATTGAGGATATGCTTCATCCAATGCGATCATCATATGATCTCTGGTCACTTTTGCCACCACACTGGCTGCTGCAATGGACTGACTCTTGGCATCTCCTTTGATAATCGGGATCTGTCTCTGAGACAATCCCGGTATGGTCACAGCATCATTGAGCAGGATCTCCGGCTGAGGATCCAGTTTCCCGACTGCCTCCCGCATCGCTTCATAGGTCGCCTGCAGAATATTGATCTCATCGATCCGCTCCTGGCTCACAACTCCCAGTCCTACTGCCACTGCTTTTTCCATGATCTCCTCATAGAGAAGCTCCCTGCGGCGCTCGGTCAGCTTCTTGGAATCATTCAGATACAGGATCTGACAATCCTCTGGAAGGATCACTGCTCCTGCCACCACCGGACCTGCCAGCGGACCTCTGCCCACTTCATCTATTCCACATACGACTCCCAGTGGACGATACTCTCTCTCATAAACCAGCATCCCCTCCAGGCGTTCCAGTTCTGCCTGAAGCTTCTGCTGTCGTTTTAATTCCTGTTCTTCTTTTTTCGTCATTATTGATGCCTCAATACTCCAAACTTGGACAACGGCCAGATTCTGACCCATGCTCTGCCAACCAGTTCACTCTTGTGCAGCACACCGACGCTGGGATCACGGCTGTCCATACTATCATTTCGATTATCTCCCATCACAAAGTACTCATCCTCTCCCAATGTGATTGGCGTCTCAGCGATTCCTCCGCTCTTGAGCACTTCCCGTCCATAGGATTCGTCAAGCACTTGCCCGTTAATATAGATCTTGCCGTCAGTCACCTGAATAGTCTCACCTGGAAGTCCTATGATTCGTTTGATAAAATATGTATTTTCCTCATATTTATATGGAAATACAATAATATCAAACCTTTTGGGATCTGAGAACCGATAGGTCAGCTTATCTACGATCAGATTATCTCCATCGCTCAAAGTATTTTCCATGGAACTTCCACTCACATAAGTCCTCTGACCCACAAAATGAATGATCAAAAATGTAATTCCAACTACAATTGCAACATACAGAAAAAAGCTTAACACTTCCCGTACGATTCCGGTCTTGCCTTCCTTACTCCCCATGCTGCACCTCTTTTTCCGGCTCCGGGAATTCCAGTGTGATCCGTCCCAGACGACCACTCCGAAAATCATCCAGCAGAAGTCCTGCTGCTCTGGCAGTATCTGCCTCACCGCCTTTTGCCAGACATCCACGTTCCTTTGCCACCAGTGCCAGGATTTCTTCCTTGCGGCGTCCCTCTTCCGGGACAATATGATATCTCTCTTCCATGGCCTTCGGGAAATTTTTTTCCAGAAATTCTCCCAATTCACATGCCAGCTCTTCCAGATTCAGGATCTCATCATTGACAGATCCCAGCATGGCAAGACGCAGTCCCACCTGCTGATCATCGAATTTGGGCCACAAAATTCCCGGTGTATCCAGAAGCTCCACCTGCTTGTTGAGGCGGATCCACTGAGCACCTTTGGTCACCCCCGGACGGTTACCAGTCTTGGCACAGGCACGACCAGCAAAGCTATTGATAAATGTGGATTTTCCCACATTCGGAATACCAACTACCATAGCACGGACCGGGCGGTTGATGATTCCCCGCCGTCTGTCACGCTCCGTCTTTTCTTTACAGGCTTCCTGGATCACAGCCTGTACTTCCTTCATGCCGCCTCTGGCTCTGGAATCCAGCTTCACCACGAAGAACCCCTGTGCTTTAAAAGCTGCTGCCCAGGCATCGTTCCAACGCTCGCTGGCAAGATCCGACTTGTTGAGCAGAATCAATCTTGCTTTTCCTTTTGCCAGATCATCAATGTCCGGATTACGGCTGGACATAGGTGCTCTGGCATCCACCAGTTCGATAACCAGATCGATCAGTTTTATATTTTCCTGCATCATCCGGCGTGCTTTTGTCATATGTCCCGGATACCACTGAATATTCATCTATACGCTCCTTATCTATTTGACAGATGTCACAAACCCAAAATTATCCCATGGATAAGCGACAAACCATGCTTTCCCATATATATCACTTTTCTTCACATTTCCAATATCTGCGCTTCGACTGTCCTCACTCACATTACGGTTGTCCCCAAGCACAAAATATTCATCAGAGCCTACCTTCAGCTCTTCTTCCGCCAGACCGGCATAATCCATCTGCTCATTGCCGATCCCCGTCTCATACAAATCTCCATTCACATAGACAAATCCATCCTTCACCTGAATCTTGTCTCCAGGCACACCGATTACCCGGCGCATGTAGTAATGGGCATTCTTGTTGCCATTTGGCTTGAATACGATCACATCGCCCCGTTTTGGTGTGGTCATGGCATAACTGAACCGATTGACCAGCACACTATTACCACTGTTGATGGACGGCTCCATGGCCTGGCCTACACAGGTCAGTCTGGACATAAAATAAAAAACAAGAACGCATCCAATGGCAAATGCCAGAATACATTCTCCCGCCCAGAACAATCCTGCCTGTATGGCAGATGTCTCGATCCGTTTTCTTCTTCTGGTAAAACTCAGTCCCTTTCTGCGTCCTAACACAAGTCTCCTCCTCACTTATCAGTGAAAAAAAGGGACATTATACTTTCGTACATGTCCCTCTCCATTCAGAATTATTTTACAAGCTCTTTTACCTTTGCAGCTTTTCCTACGCGGTCTCTTAAGTAGTTCAGCTTTGCACGTCTTACTTTACCATGACGAACTACCTCGATCTTATCTACGTTCGGGGAGTGCAGCGGCCAGGTCTTCTCAACGCCGATTCCGTTGGAATTCTTTCTAACGGTGAAGGTCTCACGGTTGCTTCCACCCTGTTTCTTCAGAACAGTTCCTTCGAATACCTGAATTCTTTCACGGTTTCCCTCTTTGATCTTAGCGTATACCTTAACAGTATCTCCTACGCAAAACTCCGGTGTCTCTGCTTTTAACTGAGCAGCTTCAATGTTTTTAATAATCTCGTTCATTGTGTTCCTCCTTATATGCTTCGATGTTCTTAATGCCACTATGGCAGCAGAGGACCATCTCCTTTTCTCACAACGTGTTTCATTCTATCATAAGTTGCCTGGGTTTGCAACAATAAAATTGAAAATTATTCGAATTTGTCATGCTCTTCCAGCATCCGCAGGAATTTCAGATCTGTCTTGCTCAGATTGGCATCCTCCAGAAGATCCGGCCGCCGCTGTCTGGTCCGAAGCAGAGACTGTTCTCTTCTCCATTTTTCCACATTGGCATGATGTCCGGACATAAGGATCGGAGGCACCGCCTTGCCCCTCCATACTTCCGGACGGCTGTACTGCGGATATTCCAGCAGATTATCATGGAAAGAATCAAATTCTGCAGAATCTTCATTGTGAAGCACACCTCCCACCAGACGGGATACTGCATCCATAATGACAAGTGCCGGAAGCTCACCGCCTGTGAGCACATAATCTCCAATAGACACTTCTTCATCCACGATCTCTTCCAACACGCGCTCATCAATTCCTTCATAATGACCGCACAGGAAGAGCAGATCCTCTTCTTCT
Source organism: Hominiventricola aquisgranensis (assembly GCF_040096225.1). Taxonomy (NCBI): domain Bacteria; kingdom Bacillati; phylum Bacillota; class Clostridia; order Lachnospirales; family Lachnospiraceae; genus Hominiventricola; species Hominiventricola aquisgranensis. Next base: position 41,396 of record NZ_JBBMFC010000023.1, read on the forward strand.
GCCAGTTCCTGCGCCATAGTCTGGTCAAAGACCCGGCCCTGAGGACTCATATAGAGTACCTTCGGCTTACGCCCAAGCTTCTCTACTACAGACTCCCATGCCAGATACACCGGCTCCGCCTGCATGACCATACCGGCTCCGCCGCCGTATGGATAATCATCCACCCGGTTATGCTTATTCACTGAAAAATCCCTGATATTCACAGTCTCCAGGCTCAACAGCCCTTTCTCCACCGCACGTCCGGTAATACTTGTCTCAAATCCGTCCCGGATCATCTCCGGAAACAGTGTCAGTACATGAAAATTCATCAATCCAGCAGTCCTTCCATCACATGTACGGTCATCCGTTTTTCGTCCACATTTACATCCAGAATACAGTCTCTGATCGCCGGAAGCAGGATCTCCTTTCCTTCCGGTGTCTTCACTGCATAGACATCATTGGCACCAGTCTCAATCACATCGGTCAGCGTTCCAAGAACCTTGCCTTCATCTGTCACCACTTCCATGTCGATAAGGTCCGCAATAAAATTTTCGTTTTCTTCAAGCTCCACTGCATGTTCTCTGTCCACCAGCAGATCTTTTTTCAGATATTTCTCGATATCGTTTATATTATCATATCCTTTGAACTTCAAGATCACCTGGTTCTTGAAGAATTTCACTCCTTCGATCTCAAGAATCTTGTGTTCCCTTCCTGTATCCAGAATTACTTCATCAAGATCCAGAAAACGTTCCGGATCATCGGTCGTTGGATATACTTTTACTTCTCCGCGGATTCCATGGGTACTGGAAATCACACCTACTCTTAAAAACTGTTCCATGTTTTCCATCCTTCTATTGACAACAACAGCCCGAAGCTCCGGGTGGCATTCCTTACGGTTCTCCATCCGGGTGCTCCGGGCTGCACCCTTTTGTGTATCGTCTTACTGTACGATCTCAACAATCACTTTTTTGTCATCCCTTGACGCTGCAGCTTTTACAACCGAGCGGATGGCTTTTGCAATACGGCCCTGTTTGCCGATTACCTTCCCCATGTCTGTGGGTGACACACGAAGTTCAACAACCGTTGCATTATCTTTTTCAGTCTCTGTAACGGTCACTTCCTCCGGATGATCCACAAGTGCTTTTGCGATCACTTCCACTAATTTCTTCATCCTTCCACCTCCAAGGGGCTTTACCGAGAAAGCTCTTATTTGGTAATTCCTGCCAGTTTGAACAGTTTACCAACCATCTCAGTCGGCTGAGCGCCGTTAGCAAGCCACTTTTTAGCTGCTTCTTCGTTGATGTTGAAAGTACTCGGATCAGTGCTCGGATCATAAGTTCCGATCTCATCGATGAATCTTCCGTCACGCGGAGATCTGGAATCTGCTACGATTACTCTGTAAAAAGGAGCCTTTTTCTGTCCCATTCTTCTTAATCTGATTTTTACTGCCATTGTTGTTTCCTCCATTAAAATAAATGTTTTTTCTTGTTTTCTATGTTGTAAACGGAATACCGTCGGTGATGGCTTTACACCCCTGCCTTAAAATGGCAGCTTCCCGAACATTCCTTTTTTACCAAATCTTCCTTTGCCTTTGCCGCCCATCATACCTGACATCTGCTTCATCATCTTACGGCTCTGTTCAAACTGCTTAACCAGACGATTCACCTCGCTGATGTCCACACCTGCGCCATTGGCAATTCTTCTCTTTCTGGATGGATTGAGCACATCCGGATTCTGACGCTCCTTCACTGTCATGGACAGGATGATTGCTTCGATCCGTGCCATCTTCTTCTCATCCACAGCATCTTCCAGCTGCTTCATCTGATTGCCGCCCATACCCGGCATCATACTTAAAAGAGCACCGATACCACCCATCTTCTTCATCTGATGCATGCTCTCCAGATAATCCTCGAAGTCGAACTGATTCTTCTTCATCTTCTGGACCATCTTCATAGATGCTTCTTCGTCAATGGACTCCTGTGCCTTCTCGATCATGGTCAGAATATCACCCATGCCAAGGATTCTGGAGGCCATACGATCCGGATAAAACTGCTCCAGATCTGACAGCTTCTCACCCATACCTACATAGAGGATCGGCTTTCCGGTCACTGCACGGATAGAAAGTGCCGCACCGCCTCGGGTGTCACCATCCAGCTTCGTCAGGATCACGCCGTCGATGCCTACTTTCTCTGAGAAGGTTGTTGCCACATTGACTGCATCCTGTCCGGTCATGGAGTCTACTACCAGAATGCTGTAATCCACATGTACATTCGCCTTGATCTCCTGAAGCTCTTCCATCATAGCCTCATCAATATGAAGCCGTCCGGCCGTATCCAGGATCACCACGCTCATGCCCTGCTTCTTCGCATGCTCCATTGCCGCTTTCGCAATGTCCACCGGCTTATGCTGGTCTCCCATGGAAAATACTTCCACACCCTGCTTCTCACCATTTACCTGTAACTGCTTGATCGCAGCAGGACGATATACATCGCAGGCGGTCAGAAGAACCTTCCGGCCTTTGATCTTGAACTTTCCGGCAAGCTTTGCAGCTGTTGTCGTCTTACCAGCTCCCTGAAGACCTGTCATCATGATCACTGTGATCTCATTGGAAGGACGAAGTTTGATCTCCGTGGTCTCGCTGCCCATCAGATTGACCATCTCTTCGTTCACGATCTTGATCACCATCTGTCCCGGAGTCAGGCTCTCCATCACATCTGTACCCACAGCTCTCGCTTCTACAGCCTTGATAAACTGTTTTACGACTTTGAAGCTGACGTCTGCTTCCAGAAGTGCAAGCTTCACTTCCTTTAAAGCTGCCTTTACATCTGCCTCTGTCAGTCTTCCTTTGCCGCGCAGATTCTTAAATACATTCTGCAATTTTTCCGATAAGCTGTCAAATGCCATCTAAAGCTCCTCCAGAATTTCCGATGCGATCTCGTCGATCTTCGCCATCTTTGGATCTTGTGCCTGTTCCTTCGCAAGTTTATGGATCTCTCCAACCTTTTCACGCAGACTCACAAAGCGTTCCATCAGATGCAGTTTTGCTTCATATTCCTCCAGCAGCCTGCTGCTGCGGCGGACCATATCATGTACGCCCTGTCGGCTGATGCCAAGACTGGCTGCCACTTCACTGAGCGAATAGTCGTTGAGGATCACATCCTCATATACCTGCTTCTGATGTTCTGTCAGCAGTTCGCCATAAAAATCATACAGAAGCGTCTGCTTCAGAATCTCTTCCATTACAATCACCTTGCCTATCTTACATGAAAAAAAAGAGGCTGTCAAGTATTTTTTCTTGACAACCTGCTTTTTATTCTTTGCTTCAACCAGCCTTACGTTCATATGCACCATGGTTTACAGAAGCCTCATATTCTTTCAGCTTCTGTGATGCTTCCGGATTCAGATATTTCGGTACCTGGATCTTCACCTCCACATAGAGATCACCGTGTACCGACGGATTCTTCATGGATATGATGCCCTTGCCTTTCAGACGGATCTTGCTTCCGCACTGACAGCCTGCCGGGATCTTGCAGATCACGCTGCCATTCAGGGTCTGCACTCTTGTCTCACCGCCGAAGACTGCTGTAGTAAACGGAATCTCCGCGCTGGTGTACACATCCATTCCTTTCCGTTCAAATCCAGGTCTTGCGCCTACATGAACTTTCAGGAACAGATCTCCTGCTTCTCCGCCGCCAACGCCCGGCATACCCTTGCCTTTCAGACGGATGCTCTGACCATCATCAATACCTGCCGGAACATGAACCTGTAAAGATATCCTCTTACCGGTTCCATCCTGGCTGGTCAGATGAATCAGCTTCTCACAGCCAAATGCTGCATCATCAAAGCTCACATTCACATCTGCATGAAGGTCTTCTCCTTTCATCCGATAGCTTTGCTGATGGAAACCGCCGGTACTGCCGCCAAAGCCACCCTGCCCATGAAACATATTTTTGAACATATCTCCAAAAATATCTCCCATATCGTCTCCACCTTCAAAATGGTATTCCTGATAGCCTCCATTGCCAAAGCCGCTGCTACGGAATCCGCCGGAACCAAATCCAGATCCGGCTCCGCCCTGTTTGAATCCGCCCTGGTCAAATCCACCCTGACCGAATCCTTCCTCAAATGCTGCAAATCCATACTGGTCATACAACTTCTTCTTTTCCTGATCGCTCAATACATTATATGCTTCTGTAATTTCCTTAAATTTCTGCTCTGCCTGCTTATCACCAGGATTCATATCCGGATGATATTTCTTTGCAAGTTTTCGATAGGCACGTTTGATTTCTTTTTCATCAGCACTTCTGTTAATCCCAAGCACCTCATAATAATCTCTCTTACTCATCCTGCGTCACCTCCAGGTGTCTGTGTTATAAGTACAACTTATTCAGAGCTACATTCGCAAAATGACATGTGCATAACTCTGAATAGCTCAAAATCCCGACCTTTCGGCCGGGACTTACTATTTTCTTCGTTCTATTTGTAATATAACACATATGTTTTAAATTTTCAACAAACATTTGGGAATTCACAGTTTTTTCACATTTTTTTCGCAACTCACCTGCGCGATTTTGTGAATGGTGCGGGTGAACTGTACCTCATCATTCCTGCAGATACCCTCTCATCTTTAACTCCTGTTCGATCAGATCCAGTTGTTCCTCTGAACCGGCCACTACCGTATGATAATGGCAATCATCAGTCAGCAGTTTCAGCGGATGGGCTTCATGAGCCTCCATCTGCTCCACAAATTGCTTTGCTTCCATACGGTTGGCGATCATCAGGTCTGCCCGTATCTGTCCGTACAGGGGATGCTCTACAAACACATCCAGAACCTTTCCACCATAATCCACGATCAGCTGCAGTTCATCCAAAGTATGCTCCGTGTCATGATGTACCCGAAAGATCCGCACATACTGTTCTTTTACTGCCGCATCCAGAAAATATCCTTTATAAGTGGACAGAATCTGCATCCGCTGAGCACGAAGCAGCGCCATATCCTGTACGATCACCTGACGGCTCACCTTCAGAACTTTTGCAAGTTTTGTTCCTGACACCGGACTTTTACTGTCCTTTAATATTTTTATGATCTGGCTTCTTCTTTTCTCGCCTTCTGTCACATTCTTTTCCTCCCTCAGGACTTTGATTTCTTAGTCTTCCGGTTTCTGATAAAAGTGGCCGGATAGCTGTGAGGTCTTGATCACATTGATAAATGCATGCTTATCCACCTCCCGCACTGCTTTTAACACATGCTTACTCTCCGCACTTGATACGACAGAATAGACCATGTGGCGTTCACAGTGTTCATAGGATCCCTCTCCATTCAGGATTGTTGCCCCATGGTGGCACGTGTTTGAGATTGCATCACACACTTCCTGCGGATGATCGGTCACAACAAACAATGTCTGCTGCTGATACTTCTTATATAAAGTGTGCAATACCTGCGTGGATGCATACTGGAAAATAATTGAGTATAATGCCTTGTCCCATCCAAACAGAAGACCTGCAGCACCAAGGATCAGAACATTCAGACCCAGCACCAGATTCCAGGAATCCATGCCCTTTTTCTCCGACAGATAAATAGCAATAAAATCCGTCCCCCCAGATGTTGCATTGGCAAATAAGCAAAGACTGATCACCGCTCCGTTAATAAGACCTCCAAACACACTGATCAGCAAAGTATCGTAAGTAATAGGATATCCCGGGATCATATCTGTAAGGATACCTGTCAGCAGGATCATCAGACAGGAATACAAGGTAAATTTCTTTCCAATAAACCGGTATCCAATATAGACCGGTATCGCATTCAGGATCACATTGACCAGCGTATATGGAATCGTAATGCCAAAAAACAGATCAGCCACACGCTGGATCAGAATCGTCAGTCCCGTTGCTCCACCAGGATACAAGCCGCCTGTCCGTACAAAAGTCTTAATATTCAATGCCATAATCAGCGATGCCACGCAGACCATCAGAATTCTCTTTCCATCTTCTTTTATATCAAATCTCATTTTTCCCCTCCTTTTCCCTATTATATCTCACTGTATGCAAAAAGGGAATGCTTACGCATTCCCTTTTTGCAATAGGATATATATATGGGCATCTTATAATGGAATATGGCCTTTATTATTACAGCAGACTGCGATACAGTTTTTCAATATCATCCACCGTTGCTTCTTTTGGATTGCCTGGAGCACACGCATCAGCTGCTGCACTTTCACTCAAGAAGCGAATATCTTCTTCTTTTACAATTGCTTTCAAATCTTTTGGAATTCCCACATCAGCAGCCAGCTTACGAACCGCATCAACAGCTGCCTTTCTGTACTCTTCCTGACTCATGGTTTCGGTTCCTTCTACTCCCATAGCCTTTGCAATATCTCTATATTTCTCACCAGTTGCATCTGCATTATATTCCATAACCGTCGGAAGCAGGATCGCATTTGCCACCCCATGAGGTGTATCATAGACAGCTCCCAGTGCATGTGCCATGGAGTGTACAATCCCAAGTCCTACATTGGAAAATCCCATACCTGCAATATACTGTCCAAGCGCCATACCTTCTCTTCCTTCCGGTGTGTTCTCAACAGCTCCACGAAGAGAGGAAGAGATAATCTCGATTGCTTTCAGATGCAGCATATCTGTGATCTCCCAAGCTGCTTTTGTAATATAACCCTCAATGGCATGGGTCAGTGCATCCATGCCGGTTGCAGCTGTCAGTCCTTTCGGCATGGAAGACATCATATCCGGATCTACTACTGCTACTACCGGAATATCATGAGTATCTACACAGACAAATTTCCGTTTCTTCTCTACATCAGTGATGACATAGTTGATGGTAACCTCTGCTGCGGTACCTGCGGTCGTTGGAACGGCAATGATCGGTACACAAGGATTCTTGGTCGGAGCCACACCTTCCAGACTTCTCACATCTGCGAACTCCGGATTGTTAATGATAATACCAATGGCTTTTGCCGTATCCATCGGCGAACCACCGCCGATTGCAATGATAAAATCAGCACCGGATTTTTTATATTCTTCCACACCATTCTGTACGTTTTCAATGGTTGGATTTTCTTTAATATTGGTATATACTTCATAAGCACAGCCAGCCTGATCCAGTACATCTGTTACTTTCTTAGTCACACCATGCTTGAAGATCGTAGGTCCGGAACATACAAATGCTTTCTTAAAGCCTCTACGTTTCACCTCTCCTGCAATTTCCTGAATTGCACCTTTTCCATGATAAGATGTTTCATTCAATACTAATCTGTTTGACATTGTTTTTTCCTCCATCTTCTGTCTCATAGAATCAAGCGTTTCTTTGTTCCGTTTGTTCTGTTCCCACTATACTCCTTTTATTCTCGTAAAGTCAATTATTTTGTTAAATTTTTGACATTCTAATTTGGAATATGAAACTCTGCGTAAAAAAGAGGTATACGGAATCCGCATACCTCTTTACAATCACCTGTTATATAGAAAGAATTACTCTTCCTCTGCTTCCTCAACCGGTGCTTCCAGAGCTTTCATGCTCAGGCTGATCTTATGATCCTCACCGTTGAAATCAACAACTTTAGCTTTGATAACCTGACCAATCTTCAGAACATCAGCCGGTTTCTCAACATGATCTCTGGAAATCTGAGATACATGAAGCAGTGCGTCTACACCCGGCTCCAGCTCAACAAATGCGCCAAAGTCAGTCATACGTGCTACAGTTCCCTCTACTTCATTGCCTACTGCATATTTCTCAGCAGCATTGAGCCACGGGTTTGCATCATCAAACTTAAGGCTCAGAGCAATCTTGGTATCTTTGATCTCTTTGATCAGAACAGTCAGTTTCTGACCAACCTTGAACATCTTCTTCGGATGCTCAACACGACCCCAGGACATCTCAGAGATATGAAGCAGACCATCAGCTCCGCCCAGATCTACGAATGCGCCAAAGTCAGTAATATTTTTAACAACGCCTTCTACAATATCTCCTTCATGGATACGCTCGAAGAGTTCTTTCTGCATCTCTGCTTTCTTAGCAACCAGAAGCTGTTTTCTGTCACCGATGATTCTTCTTCTCTTCGGATTGAATTCAGTGATTACAAACTCAATCTCCTGATCAGCATATTTGCTGAGGTTTTTCTCATAAGTATCAGATACCAGGCTTGCAGGAATGAAGATTCTGGTCTCATCAACTACAACACTTAATCCACCATCCAGTACCTGAGATACTTTTGCGGTCAGAACTTCTTTGTTCTCAAAAGCCTCTTCCAGTCTCTTGCTTCCTTTTTCTGCAGCTACTCTTCTGTAAGAAAGCTGAACCTGTCCCTCACCATCATTTACTTTCAGGACTTTAACTTCCATAGTGTCACCTACAGATACCATAGTTCTCAGGTCTGCATTCGGCACGTTGGTATACTCGTTTCTGGAAACAATACCGTCTGATTTGTAGCCTATATTTAAGATGATCTCGTCTTCTTTGACATCGATCACTGTGCCTTCTACGATTTCTCCTGTTCTGATAGTTTTTAATGAACCTTCCAGCATCTGTTCAAAACTTAATTCTGACATCGTTTTTGAACCTCCTCAATAATTTTCTTTGGGGTGGAAGCCCCCGCTGTAATACCTACAAGCCCAGTAGATCGTAATACCCCTAAATTCAAGTCGTCAACCGTCTGTATATAGTAAGTATTTTCGCACTCTTTTCTGCATATTTCAAATAGCTTCTGCGTATTTGAACTATGGCTTCCGCCAATCACGATCATGGCATCTGCCTCGTCTGCAATCTGACGTGCTTCCGTCTGTCGCTCTTCCGTCGCATTGCAAATTGTATTTACAACAACTCTATCATACCTCTTTTTGTCAAGAATTTCAACTAAATCTTGAAATTTCTTGTAGTTAAATGTCGTCTGTGAGACAATGCATACAGAACTGTTCTCCGCAAGCTCCAGAGCCTCTGCCTGCTCTGAGGATTCCACTACAATTGCCGGGGTATGACACCAGCCTTTGATTCCCTCTACTTCCGGGTGCTTATCATTTCCTATGATAATGATCTGCCGGCCAGCTGCACTCTCTTTTTCCACAGTCCGGTGAATCTTCTTTACAAACGGGCAGGTAGCATCCACACAGATGAGTCCTTTTTCCTGGATCAGATCATAAATCTCTCTGCCCACTCCATGGGAACGGATAATAACTGTACCTTCAGTCAGAGCCTCCAGTTCTTCCTTTGAGTCCAGAACCCGAACCCCTTTCTCTTCCAGATCCTGCACCACTACTTCGTTATGAATAATAGGACCATACGTATAGATGGGGCGGATTCCTTTTTCCACCTGCTCATAGACTGTATCCACTGCCCGCTGTACACCAAAACAAAAGCCCGCACTCTTAGCCACTTTTACCTGCATAATTCAAGGATCCTTTCTACCACCTGATCAATGGTCATGTCGGAAGAATCTACCAATGTCGCATCCTCTGCCTGACGAAGGGGTGATATATCACGATGCATATCCCGATAATCGCGGTCTTCAATATCTGCTGCAATCTTTGCAAGATCTGCAGGTTCACCTTTTTCCTGAAGTTCCAGAAATCTTCTCTTTGCTCTGGTCTCCACACTGGCAGTCAGATACACTTTCACATCCGCATCCGGCAATACCACAGTTCCAATATCCCGGCCATCCATGACCACATCGGTCTCTCTGGCCAGCTTCTGCTGAAGTTCCACCAGCTTCTTACGTACTTCCGGTACTACAGATGAGACAGATGCCATATTTCCAACCGCTTCTGTTCTCAGATATGCATTTACATTTTCCCCATTTAACAGAACTACCTGTTCTCCGTCCTGATAACAGATGGAGATATCCGCATGCTGACAGGCTGCAGCGATTGCTTCTTGATCTGCGGCATCCACCTGATTCTGGATCAGATAATAGGCCATGGCACGGTACATGGCACCTGTATCTACATAAATATAACCAAGTCTTCTGGCGATTTGCTTTGCAATGGTACTTTTTCCGGCTCCTGCCGGTCCATCAATTGCTACATTATGACTCATAGTGTCCTCCCTTTTTCTTTTCAAAACATATCTTAGAGTGCATTTGCCGCAGCCACTGCCGTGGACCAGGCAATCTGCAGGTTGAATCCTCCGGTCACTGCATCCAGATCCAGCACTTCTCCGATAAAATAAAGTCCTGGAATATTTTTACACTCCATAGTACCTGGATCGATCTCCTTGACTGAGACACCTCCCTTTGTGATGATTGCCTCATTGTATCCACGAAGTCCTGTCACTGTCAGCTCCAGTTCTTTCATGCAGGACAAAAATCTCTCCCGCTCTTCTTTGGTAATATCGTGGATTCGTTTCTCCGGTTCGACACCACACAGCTCGTACATAACTCCCACCAGCTTGGACGGCAGGAAAGATGGCAGCACATTGCGGAACTGTTTGTTGGCATTGGCATCAAACTCTCTTAGAATCCTTGCATCCAGCTGCTCCTTTGACAGGGCTGGTTTCAGATCCAGGATCAGCTTCACCTGCTTTTCACGGATCTTTCTGGCACAGGCGCTGCTGGCTGTGAGGATCAGCGGACCCGTTACTCCGAAATGAGTAAACATCATCTCTCCAAAGTCTTCGTACAACCTCTTCTTCCCATCCAGGATCTTAATGGAAACATTTTTAAGTGAAAGTCCCTGCAACTCCTTCACCCAGTCTTCCTTCACATTAAAAGGAACCAGCGATGGCACACAGTCCGTCACCTTCAGGCCAAAGCTTTCTGCAAACCGGTAACCGTCTCCCGTGGATCCGGTACTTTCGTAAGAAATGCCGCCGGTGGCCACGATCACTTTATCCGCCTGCTCAATGGTTTTATCTGCCAGCTGAAGGGTGAATCCGTCTTCCTGCTTCCGTACACTTTTTACTTCTGTATTCAAATGTACCTGCACCCCTGCTGATCTCATGGCTCTGCGCAAAGTATCCAGAACATCCGCCGAACGGTCAGACATTGGAAAGACCCGGTTCCCCCGCTCCACCTTCAGCTTCAACCCTTCTGCTTCAAAAAAATCATATGCATCCTGATTGGTAAATCCATAAAATGCACTGTACAGGAATTTTTTGTTGCTCTTGACACTCTCCAGCAGTTCCTCCATATCACAGGCATTGGTCAGATTGCACCGGCCTTTTCCCGTAATATATAATTTCTTGCCTGTCTTTTCATTTTTCTCATATACATGGACTTCCATTCCCCGTCTTGCTGCAAAAATGGAGGCCATCATACCGGCAGCACCGCCGCCGATCACTGCTATTTTTTCCATTTTATTGTTCTCCCAGACGTTGAATCATTTCCTCACAAATCTTCTGTGCACTTTTTCCATCAGTCTCAATAATCATGTCTGCCGCTGCTTCATATTTTTCCCGTCGTTTTTCCATCAACTCTGCAATATATGCAACTGTCTTATTGTTTTCCAGTAACGGACGGTCATGGTTATTTTCCACTCTTTCCAGAATTGTCTCTGGCTTCGCAGTCAGAAGAACCACTTTTCCATTCTTCTTCATCTCTGTCACATTACATTCTCGCATGGCAACACCACCACCGCAGGAGACAACTGTGTTGGTCTTCTCTTGCAATTCCACTAAAAGTTTCGTTTCCAGATCTCTGAAATACAATTCTCCGTGTTTTTCAAAGATATCGGAGATGCTCATCCTCTCTCTTTCTGCGATCACATGATCCATCTCAACCACATACATACCAAACTTTTCACAGAGATAATCAGCCACAGTACTTTTTCCAGATCCCATAAATCCGATCAAAAAAATATTGTATGTAAATTGCATCTTCATTTCTGCTCCTCTATCACACTAAGTTATCGTAATATGATAACCCTTTTGTATTATACTTTGAACCATTACCTTATGGCAACGATATTTTTTATTTCAATCGAGTAGGAGGGAAAATTAAATAAATTTTCCCGACCTCTCACACCACCGTACGTACGGTTCCGTATACGGCGGT
>NZ_JBBMFC010000024.1:0-48620 GCF_040096225.1 Hominiventricola aquisgranensis
GTGGAAGTGCAGTAATGCATGGAGCTGACTGTTACTAATAGGTCGAGGGCTTAACCAAGATGGTTTAGGATAGGTTTAAAAAAGATGGATTTAGTATTTGACTGTATGCAGTTTTGAAGGTATAATATCTTCAGTATTCCTCGATAGCTCAATGGTAGAGCACACGGCTGTTAACCGTGGTGTTGTAGGTTCGAGCCCTACTCGGGGAGCTTAATAGAATGTGATGTACATGAAGTACAGAACGTGATATTAAAATTCATATCTGGCTCCATGGTCAAGCGGTTAAGACACCGCCCTTTCACGGCGGTAACAGGGGTTCAAATCCCCTTGGAGTCACTGCCTTTTAATTAGGGCTTTGAGTTGTATGCCGATGTGGCTCAATTGGCAGAGCAGCTGATTTGTAATCAGCAGGTTATCGGTTCGAGTCCGATCATCGGCTTCTTGGACCCATAGCTCAGTTGGTTAGAGCTTCCGGCTCATAACCGGATGGTCCCGGGTTCGAGTCCCTGTGGGTCCATTTTATATTGAGCATATGAGTCTTAAAAACGAAAAATGAATATGGCCCGGTGGCTCAGCTGGTTAGAGCGCCGCCCTGTCACGGCGGAGGTCGTGGGTTCGAACCCCATCCGGGTCGTTTGCAGTTTACTTCTGCAGATGCCGGCGTGGCGGAACTGGCAGACGCACAGGACTTAAAATCCTGCGGGACTTACCTCCCGTACCGGTTCGATCCCGGTCGCCGGCACTTGAAGTTTTTGCAAGTTTGTAGTAGTATTTGTTATATAATTTAATATGTGCGCGTAGCTCAGCTGGATAGAGCGTCTGACTACGGATCAGAAGGTCGGGAGTTCGAATCTTCTCGCGCACGTTTAAGATCATTTGGGTTGACCAAATGGTCTTTTTTTTATATAATCTGCCTAAGAAAAGGAGATTCTATATGAATAAAGAACAATTTATTGACACACTGAGACGGGCTTTATATGGAAAGATTGATGACTATACACTGCAGGATCATATTCGTTATTACGAAGATTATATCCGTCAGGAAATGGGGAAGGGGCGGACAGAACAGGAAGTATTGCAGGAACTGGGAGATCCAAGACTGCTGGCAAGAACTATCGTGGAGACATCTTCCCTGAAGAATCCGGATACTGTCTATACAGTTGATGAAGAAGGACAGAATGCTTATGATACATCAGAAGATCGGGTAAAAGTTCATACCTTTACGGGATGGAAGGCAACCCTTCTGATGGTAGTGGTCGTGGCAGCGATTATTTTATTTGTTGTTGCTATCCTTGGACTGGCATTTTATCTGTTGCCGATCATTCTTGTAGTCGGGGCAGTGATCTGGTTGTTCCGGTGGCTGACCGGATCTGGAAGATTCTGACAGGATGATATTTTCCACAGTCAATGCATAATATGCCATGAGATATCCCATACTACCCCTGTAAACATTTCAATTACAGGAGGTTACAGACATGGCTAATAACAATCGTTCTGCAAACAACGCAAGCAATAGCTCAGAAAATTACAGTAATTACAGCAATAGCAGCAATAGTGGAAGCAGCTCCAGCAAGAACTCGTCCAAATCAAAGAACAGTGCGAAAAACTCTTCTAAGAACGAGAAATCCGAAAACAGCAGTTATTAAGACAACATCACAGAAAAGAGGTACAGGCAGTCAGTCCTGTGCCTCTTTTCACGATGGCAGCAAGAAACGCATATACTGGTTAATAAGGGAAGAAATGGATTGGAGTCAAATATGGAGACTATTTCGGCAAGGGAAATTGACCGCTATATATTTGATAAAAATTATTTACTGGTAGATGTGAGGAATCCATCAGAGTATCGGAAACAGCATATTCGGGGAGCTGTGTGTGTGCCGCGGGAATATTTAATTCAGCGTGTGCGAGGATTTGGAAAGATCATACCGGTGCTTTACTGTGACCGGGGAGGTTTAAGCATGCAGGCGGCCAGAGAATTGGAGGAGTATGGATACAGGGCAATTTCAGTGGTGGGAGGAATACAGGCCTACAATGGAAGGTATCTGGAATCAGACCTGAAGAAGAGATGAGACGGGAATGCATGATCCAAGGCATGAATCGCTTGACATAAGCTATGGAAAGAAGATAAGATACAATGAGTATATTAACATTGCTATACAGGAAGGATAATCAATGAGCAAAATAGAATTAGTGGCGCCCTGTCATTTTGGACTGGAAGCTGTTTTGAAAAAAGAAATCCTGGATCTTGGATATGAAATTGTACGTGTGGAAGACGGAAGAGTGACCTTTGCCGGTGATGAAGATGCCATCTGCAGAGCGAATATTTTTCTGCGGACTGCAGAGCGGATCCTGCTGAAAGTAGGCCAGCTTCATGCAGTTACATTTGACGAATTATTTGAGGGAATCAAAGCGCTTCCATGGGAGAATTATATTCCGTCAGATGGAAAATTCTGGGTTGCAAAGGCTTCCTCAGTGAAAAGTAAGCTGTTCAGTCCGTCTGATATTCAGTCTATTGTGAAAAAGGCAATCGTGGAGCGTCTGAAAGGGGTATACTCTCTGCAGTGGTTTCCAGAGACTGGTGCAGAGTATCCCATCAGAATTTCCTTTATGAAGGACGAGGCAGTTGTCTGCCTGGATACGACGGGACTGTCTTTACATAAGAGAGGATATCGTACCATGGTCAGCAAGGCACCGATCAAGGAGACGTTGGCAGCAGCTCTTCTGATGCTGACTCCCTGGCATAAAGACCGGATCCTGGTAGATCCTTTCTGTGGAAGCGGCACGTTTCCGATCGAGGCAGCCATGATGGCAGCCAATATTGCACCGGGTATGAATCGTTCCTTTACTGCAGAAAAATGGACAAACTTTGTGGGACGTAAATACTGGTATGGAGCCATTGATGAGGCAAATGATCTGGTAGATGATCAGATCGAGACAGATATTCAGGGATATGATATTGATGGAGATATTATCAAAGCAGCCAGACAGAATGCAAGAGAAGCAGGTGTGGATCATCTGATCCATTTTCAGCAGCGTCCGTTGTCTGAACTGTCTCATCCGAAAAAATATGGATTTATCGTAAGTAATCCACCATATGGAGAACGACTGGAGGAAAAATCACATCTTCCGGCATTGTATACAGAGATTGGAGATCGTTTTCGCGAACTGGACAGCTGGTCCATGTATCTGATCACCAGTTATGAAGATGCAGAGAAATACATTGGAAAAAAAGCAGACAAGAACCGTAAGATTTACAATGGTATGCTGAAGACCTACTATTATCAGTTCCTTGGACCTAAGCCGCCGAAGATGAACAGACAGGAGAAACAGTAAACTCATGGATAAGATTATATTTGCAACAGGAAATGAAGGAAAAATGAAGGAAGTCCGTATGATTCTGGAAGATCTTGGATTGCCGGTATTATCCCTGAAGGATGCGGGGATTACTGCGGATGTGGAAGAAAACGGAACAACCTTCGAGGAAAATGCACAGATCAAGGCAAAGGCGATCATGGAAATGACCGGTGCGCTGGTGCTGGCAGACGATTCTGGTCTGGAAGTGGATGCACTTGATAAGGAGCCTGGAATCTATTCGGCCCGCTATATGGGACATGATACTTCCTACCATATTAAGAATCAGAATATTATCGACCGGCTGGAAGGAAAAGTTGGAGAAGAGCGCAGTGCCCGTTTTGTATGCGCGATCGCAGCTGCATTTCCTGATGGAAGAGTGCTGATTACCAGAGGCACCATGGAAGGCCAGATCGGCTATGAAGAAAAAGGGGAAAATGGATTTGGTTATGATCCAATCTTTTATCTGCCGGAATATCAGTGTTACTCAGCAGAATTGTCTCTGGAGGAAAAGAACAAGTTGAGTCACAGAGGAAAAGCCCTGCGCCTTATGAAAGAGAGATTGCATGAAAGTTTTAATTGTCAGTGATACCCATGGAAGGGAAGATAATCTGGAAAAAGTACTGGAAAAAGAATCGCCTATCGATGCTATGGTGCATCTGGGAGATGTGGAAGGATCAGAAGATTATATTCGGATCCTGACAGATGCTCCAGTCTATATGGTAGCTGGAAATAATGATTTTTATACGGATCTTCCAGGTCAGGCAGTGATTGATCTGGATGGATACCGGGCGTTTATTACTCACGGGCATGGTTATCATGTAAGCTACAGTCCGAATCGCCTGGTGGCAGAGGCACTGCACCGGAATGCACAGATTGCCATGTATGGTCATACTCATGTGCCTCATCTGGAACAGGTGGAAGGTGTGATCGTTCTGAATCCAGGAAGCTTAAGCTATCCCAGACAGGCGGGGCGGGAGCCGAGTTATATCATTATGGAGACAACACCAGATAAGCAGGTTCATTTTGATATTCGCTATCTGAGAAAATGATATCAGAGCGGTCTGAAAAGGCATCTAAAAATAATTTGAAAAAAATGAAAAAAGTTGTTGACATTTAGCGAGTCGTCCTCTATAATAAACGAGTGTCCAAACGAGGACGACAGAGATGCAAGACGGGGTGTGGCTCAGTTTGGCTAGAGCGCCTGGTTTGGGACCAGGAGGCCGCAGGTTCGAATCCTGTCACCCCGATTGGGAAAATAAAATATGCGGGTGTAGTTCAATGGTAGAACACTAGCCTTCCAAGCTAGATACGTGGGTTCGATTCCCATCACCCGCTCTACCGGAAATAGTTTTCCGGAGCGTGTGTCCGTAGCTCAGCTGGATAGAGCAACGGCCTTCTAAGCCGTGGGTCGGGGGTTCGAATCCCTTCGGGCACATTGAACAGTGACACGCTGTTTTTTATATGGTGGGTATAGCGCAGTTGGTTAGCGCGCCAGATTGTGGCTCTGGAGGCCTAGGGTTCGAATCCCTATATCCACCCTGAATCAAAGATAATGGGCTATCGCCAAGCGGCTAAGGCACAGGACTTTGACTCCTGCATTTCGCTGGTTCGAATCCAGCTAGCCCAGCTAGGGCACAACAAAAGAATATGGGGTATTAGCTCAGTCGGTAGAGCACTTGACTTTTAATCAAGTTGTCCGGGGTTCGAATCCCCGATGCCTCATTAAAAGGAATCCTTGAATACAAGGGTTCCTTTTTTCTGCACAAAGAAAATCCCCGAAAACCATAGTTTTTTCGACAGAATGCGACTGCTTTAGACTTTTTGTTTGCAAAAAACACAAAAATATAAAAAAATTTATTTGTTTTGCCAATGTACAAGAAAAGAGTCAGCTTTTATAATAGGGAACAAGAAATGAGAACGATACCACGTAAGTCTCTT
This sequence comes from Hominiventricola aquisgranensis, assembly GCF_040096225.1. NCBI lineage: Bacteria > Bacillati > Bacillota > Clostridia > Lachnospirales > Lachnospiraceae > Hominiventricola > Hominiventricola aquisgranensis. The sequence goes on from NZ_JBBMFC010000024.1 coordinate 5,293, forward strand.
CCCATTTCCTAATTAAATAGTTATGGATGGTATTGCACCCCCCTAATCCCCCTTAATGAATAAACCCTCCCTTTTTGATTATTCGATAAACGCAGTATCATCAATAAAAAACTTGTTACAGAAGAACCAGAGGTCCCCCGCCTCTGGTTCTTCTGTATCTTACGGAACTGGTTCCTTTTATAGCGGCTAAGAATCATATTCAATACTTTACATAAATTTTACATAAATATGCATTTGGACTTTACATATAGGTAATAAGATGTTATCAGTTATAGTAGATGAAGTCTGGAGAGGGGTCAGAAAAAATGGCATTGATTTATATTGTAGAGGATGATCAGAACATACGAGAGATCGAGAGCTTTGCACTGAAGAACAGTGGTTATCAGGTGCAGGGGTTTGAGTGTGCGAAGGATTTTTATCATCAGCTGGCAGAGAAGACGCCAGATTGTATTTTACTGGATATCATGTTGCCGGATGAAGATGGATTGGAGATAGTAAGAAAGCTTCGTGCCATTCCGGATACAAAGAAGGTGCCGGTTATGATGGTGACAGCGAAGACTACAGAGATCGACAAAGTAAAAGGATTGGATATCGGCGCAGATGATTACATTACGAAACCGTTTGGTGTAATGGAACTGATCTCCCGTGTGAAAGCATTGCTCCGCCGGAGCATGAATACGGAAGAAGAAAAATTCCTATCAGCTGGGGATATTTTCCTGGATGGTGAGAAGCATATGGTCTATGTGAATGATGAACCATGTGAACTGACTTTTAAGGAGTACGAACTTCTGAAACTGCTGATTCAGAATCAGGGAATTGTTATGTCCAGGGATGTGATCATGGAACGGATTTGGGGCATCAATTTTGAAGGGGAGTCCAGAACATTAGATGTGCATATTAAGACGCTCAGACAGAAACTCAAGAGTGCCGGTGCATTGATCAAAACAGTCCGGAACGTGGGGTATATTATAGAATGAAACAGAAAATCCACAGAGAATTTATTCTGGTCGCATTGACGACTATATTGCTGACAACGGTGGTCGTGACAGCAGTATTCTATAGTTTTTTCAAAAAAGAGGTCATGGAAGAACTGTCCACCTGCGCAGAGGTTCTGAGCAGCACAGGTGTTTTTGAAGGAGCAAATGAGACGGATGCAGAACAGATCAGTGCCAGGCTGGGACTGGAACCGGTGAGAATCTCACTCATTAATGCAGACGGCACCGTGCTGTATGATGGAAACGTAAATATTGGTGGTCTGGATAACCATGGAAACCGGCCAGAAGTGCAGCAGGCACTGACGGAAGGTGTGGGGCAGTCTGTGCGAAGATCAGATACTATGGGACAGAGTGCGTTCTATTATGCGCTTCGTCTGGATGATGGGATGGTGCTGCGTGTGGCAAAGGAGACATCCAGTATCTGGAGACTGTTTGCCAGTGCCCTTCCGGTTGTAACGGCAGCAGCGATACTGATCTTTATATTCTGCTTCGGGCTGTCTGCCAGAGCAACAAAAAGTCTGATGAAACCGATTGAAGAATTATCGAATCACCTGGACGAATACGAGGAGATTCCTGTCTATAAGGAAATGCTTCCCTTTGTGAAAACGATTCAGAAGCAGCACGAGGACATTATGAAAAATGCCCGCATGCGACAAGAGTTTACGGCAAATGTGTCGCATGAACTGAAGACTCCTCTGACATCGATCTCTGGTTATGCAGAGTTGATTGAACATCATATGGCATCCCCGGAGGATGTACCGCGGTTTGCAGGGGAGATCCATCACAATGCTACGCGGCTTTTAAACATGATCAATGATATCATCAAGCTGTCAGAGCTGGATGCAACGGAAGACAGCACACGGCCCATGGACAGAGTGCCGCTCTATGTCCTGGCGGAGAACTGTGTGGACATGCTTCAACTTCATGCAGAGAAACATCAGGTGACGTTGGATATGGAAGGTGAACCGTGCAATATCCTTGGAAATAAAGAAATGATCGAGGAGACATTGTATAATCTATGTGACAATGCAATCCGATATAATAATCCGGGAGGAACGGTTCATGTGACAGTGCGGCCCCAGGGAGATAAAGTCCTTTTGAAAGTGGCTGATACAGGGATCGGTATTCCCAAAGAACACCAGAAGCGGATTTTTGAACGTTTTTACCGGGTGGATAAGAGTCGTTCCAAGGCAACAGGTGGAACAGGTCTCGGTCTGGCAATCGTTAAGCATATTGTGACACAGCATGGCGCTGAACTGAATCTGGAAAGTGAGCCTGGAAAAGGAACAACCATAACGATCCTCTTTGAAAATGCGGAGAAATCTGTTACAATGTAGCAGAACCTGCTGGTGTCTGTTCTGAGGGAGCAGCAGGTGAAGGCTGCAAGGAGGAAGAAATCTATGGAATATGTGCACCAGGCACAGTATTATGAGACGGATCAGATGGGAATCATACATCATTCTAATTATATCCGCTGGATGGAAGAAGCGCGGATCGCATACATGGATGAGATGGATTTTCCCTATAAAAAAGTGGAAGCAGCAGGAATCATCAGTCCTGTGCTGTTCGTGAATTGTGAATATAAATCCATGACGCATTTTGGGGATCGAGTTGCCATTGAAGTGAAGCTGGCATCCTTCAAGGGTGTGAAATATGAGATCGCTTATACAATGAGAGATCTGGAGAGCAGAGAAGTTCGTGCGGTGGCCATTTCCGGTCATTGCTTTCTGAAAAAGGACGGGCGTCCTGCAAATATTAAAAAAGAACTTCCATTATTATATGAAACCATGCAGAAGGAAGTTTCCGGAAAGGCATAAGATTATGGAAGGAAAAAGACAGTATCTGTTGGATGGACTCCGGGGACTGACGCTGATCAGCATGATCCTTTATCATGGCATGTTTGATCTGTTGGAGATCTATGGGGTACATGTGAGCTGGTTCTGGAGATTACCGGGAATTATATGGCAGCAGAGTATCTGCTGGAGCTTTATTATCCTGTCGGGGTTCTGTTGGAATTTAAGCCGGAATCCTGTGAAGAACGGACTGGTGGTGTCAGCAGGCGGTCTGTTGGTAAGTGCGGTGACTTGGATCTTTATGCCGGAGGAACGAATTACATTTGGAATTCTGACATTTCTGGGAAGTGCCATGCTCCTGCTGGTGTTGTTGAAGCCGTTGCTTGAACACATCCCATCGGTACTGGGGTTCCTTGGAAATGCAGTGTTGTTCTTTCTTGCAAGAGATGTTAATGCCGGGTATTGGGGAACGGAGGCATTTCGCCTGGGAGAAGTCCCCAAGAGCTGGTATCAGGGATGGATCAGTACATTTTTAGGCTTCCCACCGGAAGATTTCTTCTCAGGAGATTACTTTTCTCTGGTGCCGTGGCTGTTTCTGTATTTGTCCGGATATTTTTTATATGATATCGTAATTGAGAAAAAGAGCTTTCAAAAGCTTATGGAAGTGAGAATAAAGCCGCTGGAATGGATTGGGAGGCGCAGCTTGCTGATCTATCTTCTGCATCAGCCTGTTGTACTGCTGGGGCTGGAAGCATTCTGGTGCGTGAAAGATATGTTGTTTAAAGGATATGGGATATAGAATTAGATAAGAAAGGTTTTGGATTATGTTTATTGCAAATGAGTGGAAAGATTATGAGGTCATCGACTGTTCCGCAGGAGAGAAGCTGGAACGCTGGGGAGATTATCTGCTGGTTCGTCCGGATCCGCAGGTGATCTGGGATACCAAGAAGGAGCACAGAGGCTGGAAAAAGATGAACGGCCATTATCACAGAAGCGCAAAAGGTGGTGGGGAGTGGGAGTTCTTTGATCTGCCTCAGCAGTGGAGCATTGATTATGAACTCCCTTCTGGAAAGAAGCTCACATTCAATCTGAAGCCCTTTAGCTTTAAACACACGGGTCTGTTCCCGGAACAGGCAGCTAACTGGTCCTGGTTCTCTGAGAAGATCAGAAATGCAGGACGGCCGATCAAAGTGCTGAACCTGTTCGCTTATACCGGCGGTGCAACACTGGCTGCAGCAGCTGCTGGAGCTTCTGTGACACATGTGGATGCTTCTAAGGGAATGGTAGCATGGGCAAAAGAAAATGCAAGAAGCTCAGGGCTTGAAGATGCACCGATCCGCTGGCTGGTGGATGACTGTCAGAAATTCGTAGAGCGCGAGATCCGCCGTGGAAATCATTATGATGCGATCATCATGGACCCGCCTTCTTATGGAAGAGGACCCAAGGGTGAGATCTGGAAGATCGAAGATGCAATTCATCCGTTGGTGAAGCTGTGCGCACAGCTCCTTAGTGATGATCCGCTGTTCTTCCTGATCAATTCTTATACGACAGGTCTTCAGCCGGCGGTATTATCTTATTTGCTTGGAACAGAGCTGAAAAGATTCGGTGGACATGTGGATTCGCAGGAAGTCGGTCTTCCGGTGACTGAAAGCGGACTGGTATTGCCCTGCGGTGCAAGCGGACATTGGGAGGCTTAACATGGGATATTTAATAGCAGAGACAACACGCGAGGAACGGGAGAAGATCGTTGCAGAATCTCTTGGAAATATAGAAGCAAACTGTGATGGATGCATGTCAGGACTTGCAGAGATGTACCAGGACTATATCGACGGCAAGAAAGAACTCCGTGAGATCAACATGGAGTTCAATGCCAGATATATAAAGGAAGATATCCGACAGGAAAGAACCGGTTGCTTCTATAGATAATAAGAAGCGGATGTGCATATTGTAGATGCACTGTGAGCGGAAGATACCTTGCCTGCAGGGAGCAGTGGGATATAGGGACGTTGTATGACTTGGAGCGGACGCAGGTGATGCTGCCGTGCGTCCGGAGCGAACACCGCAGGCGTCCGATCAGGGCGTATGGTGGTGGCATCGCCTGTGTCAGATACACGTCATACGAGCCCTATATACCCCTGATTCCAGCAAGATAACGGATCATTTTGCCTATGTGCAATATATACAAAAACAGCCTGTAAACTTCGTAAATATTCATGAAAAAAATTCTATCATAAATTTCAAAAAAGTCTTGCCAAATCGAGCTTTTTCCTATATACTAATTCATGTTGTGACATTGATAGCGATGAAGCGTGAGGTTGCCACGCATATGCGTGGGTTTTCCGTGGAGCGAATGTCAAGTTAGCAAACTGGCGACAAGTCACTGTACAAGTAAAGAAATCCTTTTAAGATAAAGGGAACGAAGTGTGAGATCCTCCGGGACACACACGGGAAAGTGTACAGTCACCGCTTGTCGTACTGGTAGTCTAAAGTACGAATAAGGAGGCGACTTTTTTTATGGCAAGTCAAGTAATGAGAATCACAATGAAAGCATATGATCATCAGCTGATCGATGCATCCGCAAAAAAAATCATCGAAACGGTGAAGAAAACTGGATCTAAGGTAAGCGGACCGGTGCCGATGCCGACGAAGAAAGAGGTAGTTACCATCCTTCGCGCAGTGCACAAATATAAAGATTCCAGAGAGCAGTTCGAACAGAGAACTCACAAGAGACTGATTGATATCATCGCACCGACGCAGAAGACTGTTGACGCTCTGTCACGTCTTGAGATGCCTGCTGGTGTGTATGTTGATATTAAAATGAAAAACAAATAATTCCTGCGGCTAGAATGAACGCTTCGGCGTTCCGCTGTAGAGAGAACAGGAGGAAACAAGAATGAAGAAAGCTATTTTAGCTACAAAAGTCGGAATGACTCAGATCTTCAACGAAGACGGTGTGCTTACACCGGTTACCGTACTTCAGGCTGGCCCGTGTGTAGTAACACAGGTTAAGACTGTTGAGAACGACGGTTACAACGCTGTTCAGGTTGGATTCGTTGATACCAGAGAAAAACTGGTGAACAAACCGCAGAAAGGCCACTTTGACAAAGCAGGCGTTGCTTACAAGAAATTTGTCAGAGAGCTGAAATTAGAGAATGCTGCAGAGTATGCTCTTGCACAGGAGATTAAAGCTGACATCTTCGCTGCTGGCGATAAGATTGATGCAACAGCAGTTTCCAAAGGAAAAGGATTCCAGGGTGCAATCAAGAGACTTGGTCAGCACAGAGGACCGATGGCTCACGGTTCTAAATTCCATCGTCATCAGGGTTCCAACGGTGCTTGCTCCGATCCGAGTAAAGTATTCAAAGGAAAAGGAATGCCTGGACATATGGGATCCAAACAGATCACTATCCAGAATCTGGAAGTAGTTCGTGTTGATGCAGAGAACAACTTACTGTTGGTAAAAGGTGCGGTACCAGGACCCAAGAAAGCCTTAGTTACCATCAAAGAAACCGTTAAATCCGGTAAATAAGGTTTGAGGGAAAGGAGGAACACATAAATGGCAAACGTATCTGTTTATAATATGGAAGGCAAAGAAGTAGACAAGATCGAGTTAAGCGATGCAGTGTTTGGTGTTGAAGTAAACGAGCATCTGGTACACATGGCAGTCGTTGCTCAGCTTGCAAATAAAAGACAGGGAACTCAGAAAGCAAAGACACGTTCTGAGGTTTCTGGCGGCGGAAGAAAACCGTGGAGACAGAAAGGAACCGGACATGCTCGTCAGGGTTCAACAAGAGCTCCGCAGTGGACTGGCGGCGGCGTAGTATTCGCTCCGACTCCGAGAGATTACACCATCCGTCTGAACAAGAAAGAAAAGAGACTGGCTCTGAAATCTGTTCTGACCAACTGTGTAAATGAAAATAAATTTATCGTTCTTGACGAGCTGAAGTTCGACGAGATCAAAACTAAGAAGATGCAGGCAGTTCTGGATGCACTGAACGTATCCAAGGCACTGATCGTTCTCAATGAGAATGATGCAAATGTCGTTAAATCTGCCAGAAACATTGCTAATGTTCAGACGGCTCTGACCAACACCATCAATGTGTATGACATTCTGAAATACAACACTGTTGTTGTTACGAAGGCAGCTGTCGCAACCATCGAGGAGGTATATGCATAATGGCTGATATCAAATACTATGATGTAATCCTCAAACCGGTCATCACCGAGAAGAGCATGGCTGCTATGGGAGAGAAAAAATATACATTCCTTGTACATGTGGACGCAACCAAGTCCCAGGTTAAGGAAGCAGTTGAGAAAATGTTTGCAGGAGCAAAAGTAAAATCTGTAAACACCATGAACTGTGATGGAAAAAATAAAAGACGTGGCATGGTTACCGGTAAAACCGCTAAAACCAAAAAAGCTATCGTTCAGCTGACTGCGGACAGCAAAGACATTGAGATCTTTGAGGGACTGTAAGTAACAGCTTATAAAAACTATGTGCATACGAGCACGACAATATCGTAGACATCGAAAGGAGATAAAGTAATGGGAATCAAAACATACCGCCCATATACACCTTCCAGAAGAAATATGTCCGGTTACGATTTCGCGGAGATCACCAAGAGCGCTCCGGAGAAATCACTGGTTGTTTCTCTTAAGAAGAACGCTGGACGTAATGCTCAGGGTAAAATCACTGTAAGACACCGCGGAGGCGGATCCAGAAGAAAATATAGAATCATCGACTTCAAGAGAAGAAAAGATGGAATCCCGGCAACTGTTGTTGGTATCGAGTACGATCCGAACAGAACTGCTAATATTGCACTGATCTGCTACGCAGATGGTGAGAAAGCTTACATCCTTGCTCCGCAGGGACTGAAAGTTGGAATGGTAATCATGAATGGACCGGAGGCAGAGGTTCATACCGGTAACTGCCTGCCGCTGGAGAATATTCCGGTTGGTACTATGGTTCATAATATTGAGTTATATGCAGGCAAGGGCGGCCAGCTGGTTCGTTCTGCAGGCAACAGCGCACAGCTGATGGCTAAAGAGGGCAAATATGCAACTCTGAGAATGCCGTCTGGTGAAATGAGAATGGTACCGATTAACTGCCGCGCCACTGTTGGTGTTGTAGGAAACGGCGAGCACAACCTGATCAACATTGGTAAAGCAGGTCGTAAACGTCACATGGGTATCAGACCTACTGTCCGTGGTTCTGTAATGAATCCGAACGATCATCCGCATGGTGGTGGAGAAGGAAAGACTGGTATCGGTCGTCCGGGTCCGTGCACACCTTGGGGTAAACCGGCACTTGGTCTGAAGACAAGAAAGAAGAACAAGAAGTCCAACAAGCTGATCGTTAGAAGAAGAGACGGCAGAACTTTTAAATAAGGAATAGGAGGTTTCACTAATGGCTCGTTCATTAAAAAAAGGACCATTTGCAGATGCAAGCTTACTGAAAAAAGTAGATGCGATGAACGCAAGCGGAAGCAAGGCTGTGATCAAGACCTGGTCTCGCCGTTCCACCATTTTCCCGCAGATGGTTTCCCATACAATTGCAGTTCATGATGGAAGAAAACATGTGCCGGTATACGTTACCGAGGATATGGTAGGACACAAACTCGGAGAGTTCGTTCCGACCAGAACCTACAGAGGACATGGCAAAGACGAGAAGAAGTCCAGACGTTAGTCGCTAAAATTTGGAAGGAGGTTTCATCTAATGGCAAAAGGATCCAGAAGTCAGATTAAAAGAGAAAGAAATGCCCAGAAGGATACCAGACCGTCAGCTAAGTTATCTTACGCTCGCGTTTCTGTCCAGAAGGCATGCTTCGTATTAGATGCCATCAGAGGTAAAGATGTACAGACAGCACTCGGAATCGTAACCTACAATCCGAGATACGCTTCTACATTAATAGAGAAATTATTAAAATCCGCTATCGCGAATGCGGAGAACAACAACGGAATGCACGCTGACACTCTTTATGTTGCAGAATGCTATGCAGATAAAGGACCGACCATGAAGAGAATCAGACCGAGAGCACAGGGCCGCGCTTATCGTATTGAAAAACGTATGAGCCACATCACCATCGTGCTGGATGAGAAGAAATAAGGAGGAACATCATGGGACAGAAAGTTAATCCGCACGGCCTCAGAGTCGGCGTAATTAAAGACTGGGACTCCAAGTGGTATGCTGAAGGCGACTTCGCAGACTGCCTGGTAGAAGATTATCAGATCAGAAAGTTCCTGAAGAAGAAACTGTACAGCGCAGGAGTTTCCAAGATTGAAATTGAGAGAACCTCCGATCGCGTTAAGATCATCATCTCCACTGCTAAACCGGGTATGATCATCGGTAAAGGTGGATCTGAGATTGAGAAAGTAAGAGCAGAGCTCCAGAAAATGACTACCAAAAAAGTAGTTGTAGATATCAAAGAGATCAAAAAAGTTGACAGAGAAGCACAGCTGGTAGCTGAGAACATCGCTCAGCAGCTGGAGAACCGTATCACATTCCGTCGTGCAATGAAATCCTGCATGGGACGTGCAATGAAGAGCGGTGCAAAGGGAATCAAAGCTTGCTGTTCCGGACGTCTGGGCGGAGCTGATATGGCTCGTACCGAGACCTACTCCGAGGGTACGATTCCGCTTCATACACTGAGAGCAGATATTGACTATGGATTCGCTGAGGCAGACACCACCTACGGTAAGATCGGTGTTAAGGTTTGGGTCTACAAAGGCGAGGTTCTTCCCAAGAAGGCAGCAAAGGAAGGGAGCGATAAATAATGTTAATGCCAAAAAGAGTAAAGCGCCGTAAACAGTTCCGCGGTACTATGACCGGTAAGGCGCTCAGAGGTAATAAGATTACAAACGGTGAATATGGTATCGTTGCTCTTGAGTCGGCTTGGATCAAATCCAACCAGATCGAGGCAGCCCGTGTAGCTATGACCCGTTACATCAAACGTGGTGGTAAAGTTTGGATTAAGATTTTCCCGGATAAACCGGTAACCAACAAACCGGCTGAGACCCGTATGGGTTCTGGTAAAGGAACTCTGGAGTACTGGGTAGCAGTAGTTAAACCGGGACGCGTAATGTTCGAAATCTCTGGCGTATCTGAGGAGATCGCTAAAGAAGCATTACGTCTCGCTACCCATAAGTTACCCTGCAAATGCAAAGTCGTTTCTCGTGCAGACTTAGAAGGCGGTGATAACAGTGAAAATGAATAAGTATGTAGAAGATTTGAAAGCAAAATCGGCTGCTGAGTTAAATACTGAATTAGTAGCTGCGAAAAAGGAACTTTTCAACCTGAGATTCCAGAACGCAACCAACCAGCTCGATAACACAGCAAGAATCAGAGAGGTTCGTAAGAACATTGCCCGGATTCAGACTGTTATCGCACAGAAGAACGCGTAAGTTTCGGAAGCTTCAGTTTGAGAAAGGAGAATAATCGTGGAAAGAAATCTTAGAAAAACCCGTATCGGTAAAGTGGTAAGTGACAAGATGGATAAAACTATCGTAGTTGCAGTAGAGAACCATGTAAAACATCCGCTCTACGGAAAGATCGTTAAAAAGACCTATAAATTAAAAGCACACGATGAGAATAACGAGTGCGGAATCGGTGATACCGTAAAAGTTATGGAGACCAGACCGCTGTCTAAGGACAAGAGATGGAGACTGGTTAGCATTGTTGAAAAAGCCAGATAAGGAGGATGTAGAAATTGGTACAGCAGGAAACAAGACTCAAAGTTGCTGATAACACCGGTGCAAAAGAATTGCTCTGCATCCGCGTTATGGGCGGCTCTACAAGAAGATATGCAAACATCGGCGATGTAATCGTTGCCAGCGTTAAAGATGCAACACCCGGCGGAGTTGTAAAGAAGGGTGATGTAGTTAAAGCAGTTGTGGTTCGTACCGTAAAAGGTGCTCGCCGCAAAGACGGTTCTTATATCAAATTTGATGAGAACGCAGCAGTAATCATCAAAGAGGATAAGAACCCGAGAGGAACCCGTATCTTTGGACCGGTAGCTAGAGAGCTTCGTGAGAAACAGTTCATGAAGATCGTATCCCTTGCTCCGGAAGTATTATAGGAGGTATCGGAATGGCTACTATGAAAATTAAAAAAGGCGATACCGTAAAAGTTATTGCTGGTGCTGATAAAGGTACCGAGGGAAAAGTTATCGCAGTAAACCACAAGAACAACACTGTTCTGGTTGAAGGCGTAAACATGATCACAAAACACACGAAACCGTCAGCTCAGAATCAGCAGGGCGGAATCGTTCATCAGGAAGGACCGATCAGCGCTTCTAACGTAATGTTCGTAAGCGAAGGAAAAGTTTCCCGTATCGGTTACAAGATGGATGGAGACAAGAAAGTCCGCGTTGCTAAGGCAACCGGTAAAGTTATCGACTAATATTTGAAGAGAGGAGGTCTGGAGAAGTTGAGTAGACTCAGTGAGCAGTACAAAAATGAGATCGTAGATGCTATGATCAAAAAATTTGGATATAAAAACATTATGGAAGTGCCGAAGCTTGACAAAGTTGTTATCAACATGGGTGTCGGCGAGGCAAAAGAGAATGCTAAAGTTCTGGATTCTGCAGTGAAAGATCTGGAGACCATCGCTGGACAGAAAGTAGTTCTTACCAGAGCAAAGAACTCCGTTGCAAACTTCAAAATCCGTGAGGGTATGCCGATCGGTTGTAAAGTAACCCTTCGTGGTGAGAAAATGTACGAGTTCGTAGATCGTCTGGTAAACCTGGCACTCCCGCGTGTGCGTGACTTCCGTGGTGTAAACCCGAACGCATTTGACGGTAGAGGAAACTACGCACTTGGAATTAAAGAGCAGTTGATCTTCCCGGAAATTGAATATGATAAAGTGGACAAAGTAAGAGGTATGGATATCATCTTCGTTACTACCGCTAAGACTGATGAGGAAGCTCGTCATCTGTTAAGCTTATTCAATATGCCATTCGCAAGATAGGAGGGAATTTCATGGCTAAGACATCGATGAAAATCAAACAGCAGCGTAAACAGAAATTCTCTACTAGAGAATATAGCCGCTGCAGAATCTGTGGCCGTCCGCATGCATATTTAAGAAAATACGGAATCTGCAGAATTTGTTTCCGTGAGCTGGCTTATGCAGGCCAGATCCCGGGCGTGAAGAAAGCAAGCTGGTAAGGAAGGAGGCTATATAAAATGACAACGAATGATCCGATCGCAGATATGCTTACAAGAATTCGTAACGCAAACACTGCAAAGCATGATACAGTAGATGTACCGGCATCCAAGATGAAAATTGCTATCGCAAACATCCTGGTTGACGAAGGATATATTGCAAAATATGATCTGGTAGACAATGGCAACTTCAAAGATATTCATATCACTCTGAAGTATGGCAAAGATAAGAATGACAAGATCATCGCTGGTCTGAAGCGCATTTCCAAACCGGGTCTGCGTGTATACGCTAGCAAAGAGAACATGCCGAAAGTACTTGGTGGACTGGGAATCGCTATTGTTTCCACCAACAAAGGTGTTATGACCGACAAGAAGGCAAGAGAACTTAACGTAGGTGGAGAGGTTCTTGCATTCGTTTGGTAGTACGAAAGTACTTCATTAGAAACTCACTGAAAACAGAAGGAGCCCAGGTGCTCCTTCCGAAAATCTAAGTAAGGAGGATTTTATTATGTCCCGTATCGGAAGATTACCGGTAGCAATCCCGGAAGGTGTAACAGTAACTGTTGCCGAGGGAAACAAAGTGACTGTAAAAGGTCCGAAGGGAACTCTTGAGAGAGTACTTCCCGCAGAAATGAGCATTAAAGTTGAGGATGGCCATGTAGTAGTGACCAGACCGAACGATCTGAAAAAAATGAAATCTTTACACGGTTTGACAAGAACCCTGATTTCCAACATGGTAACTGGTGTACACACTGGTTATGAGAAAGTGCTGGAAGTAAACGGTGTCGGCTATCGTTGTTCCAAATCCGGCAAAAAGCTGACTCTGAACCTGGGTTATTCCCATCCGGTTGAGATGACTGATCCGGAAGGTCTTGAGGCTGTTGTAGATGGCAACAAGATCACCGTAAAAGGAATCGACAAGGAGAAGGTTGGACAGTATGCAGCCGAGATCCGTGACAAGAGAAGACCTGAGCCGTATAAGGGCAAGGGAATCAAGTATGAGACCGAAGTCATCAGACGTAAAGTTGGTAAGACCGGTAAGAAATAAATAAGGAGAGTGTAAAGATGGTTAGTAAGAAATCAAGAAGCGAAGTTCGCGCTAAGAAACATTACAGATTGCGTAACCATATCAGCGGAACTGCAGAGAGACCGCGTCTGGCAGTGTTCAGAAGCAACAATCATATGTATGCTCAGATCATTGATGACACTGTAGGAAACACTCTGGTATCTGCTTCCACCCTTCAGAAGGATGTGAAAGCTGAGCTGGAGAAAACCAACAACGTGGATGCAGCAGCATACCTGGGTAAGGTAATTGCAGAGAAAGCTCTGGAAAAAGGAATCAAAGAGGTTGTATTTGACCGTGGAGGATTCATTTATCAGGGTAAGATCGCAGCTCTGGCTGAGGCAGCTCGCGAAGCAGGATTGGAATTCTAGGAAAGGAAGGAAAGACACATGAGACATGAAATCATTGATGCAAGTCAGTTAGAATTAACTGATAAAGTTGTGTCCATCAAACGTGTAACCAAGGTCACCAAAGGTGGCAACACCATGCGTTTTACTGCTCTTGTGGTAGTTGGCGACATGAATGGCCATGTAGGTGTTGGTCTTGGAAAAGCAAAAGAAATCCCGGAAGCAATCCGTAAGGGCAAAGAGGACGCAACCAAGAAGCTGGTAACCGTTGTTAGAGACGAAAACAATAGTATCCCGCACGATAACCTGGGCAAATTCGGAAGTGCTTCCGTACTGCTCAAGAGATCCCCGGAAGGTACCGGTATCATCGCCGGAGGCCCGGCTCGTGCCGTTGTAGAGCTTGCTGGAATCAAAAATATCCGTACCAAGTCTCTGGGCTCCAACAATAAGCAGAACGTTGTACTTGCAACGATCGCAGGCCTTGCAGGTCTGGTTTCCCCGGAAGATGTTGCTAAGAAACGTGGCAAATCCGTGGATGAGATCATGGCGTAAGGAGGAGAACGAACATGGCAGAGAAATTAAAAATCACGTTGGTGAAATCTCCGATCGGAGCGATCCCGAAGCAGAAAGCTACTGTTGAGGCGCTCGGACTGAAAAAGCTTAACAAAACTGTTGAAATGCCGGACAACGAAGCAGTTCGTGGTATGATCTGGCACGTAAGACATTTAGTAAAAGTAGAAGAAATCTAATCATATACAGGTAAGGAGGTGCCACAATGGACTTATCGAATTTACAGTACGCTGAGGGCTCCAAGCAGAGCGACAACTTCAGAAGAGGCCGTGGACACGGTTCAGGAAACGGTAAGACTGCTGGTAAAGGCCACAAAGGTCAGAAAGCTCGTTCCGGAGCTCCGAGACCGGGCTTCGAGGGTGGTCAGATGCCGTTATACAGAAGACTTCCGAAGAGAGGATTCACAAATCGTAACAGCAAAGAGATCGTTGCGATCAATCTGAGTGCTCTGGAAAGATTCGAGAATGACAGCGTAGTTTCTATTGAGACTCTGATCGCTGCAGGCGTTGTTAAGAACCCGAAGGATGGCGTTAAAGTTCTGGGATGCGGCGAGCTGACCAAGAAACTGACTGTTCAGGCAAATGCATTTTCCGCAAGTGCAGCTGCTAAAATTGAAGCGCTGGGTGGAAAAGCCGAGGTGATCTAATGTTTAAAACATTACGGAATGCACTGAAAATCGAGGATATTCGAAAGAAACTGATCTTCACATTTTTGATGCTGGTCGTTGTTCGATTCGGTTCTCAGCTTCCTATTCCGGGTGCTAACAGAGATTATTTCCAGGCATGGTTTGCGCAGCAGACCGGTGATGCGTTCAATTTCTTTGACGCATTTACCGGTGGCTCGTTCACCAGTATGTCATTATTTGCTCTGGGCATTACCCCCTACATCACTTCCTCCATTATCGTTCAGCTTCTGACGATTGCAATCCCGAAGCTGGAAGAGATGCAGAAAGATGGTGAAGACGGAAGAAAGAAGATTCAGACCATATCCCGTTATCTGACTGTTGCGCTTGCTCTGATCGAGAGTATTGCAATGACAGTTGGATTCGGCAGCAGAGGACTTCTTGCAGCCAATACGATCCCGAATAAGATCGTGGTTATTGCAGCTATGACTGCTGGAAGTGCATTTTTGATGTGGATCGGTGAAGAGATTACAGAGCATGGCGTTGGAAATGGTATTTCCATCGTACTTTTAATCAACATTGTATCCAGAATTCCGGACGACTTCGTGACACTGTTTGATCAGTTCATGAAGGGTCAGACGATTCTGAATGCGGTTGTTGCAGCAGTTGTTATCATAGCAGTTGTTTTGGTGACGGTTGTATTCGTTATTTTCCTGCAGGATGGCGAACGGAGAATTCCGGTGCAGTATGCAAAGAAAATGCAGGGACGCAAGATGGTGGGCGGACAGTCCACAAACATTCCGTTAAAGGTTAATACTGCCGGAGTTATCCCGGTGATCTTTGCGTCATCGCTGATGAGTTTCCCGAATGTGATCGCATCACTTCTTGGAAAAACAGGCGGAACCGGAATCGGATCCAAGATTATGACGGGTTTGAGCCAGTCCAGCTGGTGTGACCCCAGCAGACCGATTTATTCACTTGGTCTGGTGCTGTACATTGTGCTTGTCGTATTCTTTGCGTATTTTTATACGTCGATCACGTTTAACCCGATTGAGATTTCCAATAATATGAAACGCCAGGGTGGCTTCATTCCAGGAATTCGACCGGGTAAGCCTACCACAGAATATCTTAGCAGGATTCTGAACTACATCGTATTTATCGGTGCAGTTGGGCTGATCATCGTGTGTGTGATTCCGATCTTCTTCAACGGAATGTTTGGTGCTAACGTATCCTTCGGAGGAACATCTATCATCATTATTGTAGGTGTTGTTCTTGAGACTCTCAAACAGATCGAGTCCCAGATGCTGGTACGTTACTATAAAGGATTCCTGAACGATTGATTGTAAGCCTGTATGGAACTCCCTGTGGGGTACTCCGTACAGGCTTTTGTGATTACATGGACAATTTATGGATAAAATAGGAGATAAAAAGATGAAAATCATTATGTTAGGTGCTCCTGGAGCTGGAAAAGGAACTCAGGCAAAGAAGATTGCTGAGAAATATCAGATTCCGCACATCTCTACCGGAGATATTTTCCGTGCAAATATCAAAAACGGAACGGAACTTGGAAAGAAAGCAAAAACATATATGGATCAGGGACTTCTGGTTCCGGATGAGCTGGTATGCGATCTGGTCGTAGATCGTGTACAGCAGGATGACTGCAAGAAAGGCTATATCCTTGATGGTTTTCCTCGTACGATCCCGCAGGCAGAGAGCCTGGACGCAGCACTTTCCAGATTAGGAGAGGCTGTTGATTATGCAATCAACGTAGAAGTTCCGGACGAGAACATTGTAAAACGTATGGGTGGACGTCGTGCATGTGTAGGCTGTGGAGCTACCTATCATCTGGTATATGCAGCACCGAAAAAAGAAGGCATTTGTGACAACTGTGGTGCAGAGCTGATACTTCGTGATGATGATAAGCCGGAGACTGTTCAGAAAAGGCTTGGCGTTTACCATGAGCAGACTCAGCCGCTCATCGACTACTACACAAAAAAAGGTATTCTGAAAGAAGTAGACGGAACCATGGACATGGGAGATGTGTTCAAGGCAATCGTTGAGATCTTAGGAGCATAGGGACTATGGCTGTTACAGTAAAATCTGCAAAAGAGATCGAACTGATGCGTGAGGCTGGCAGACGGCTGGAAATTGTACATGATGAGATGGCAAAGATCATTCGTCCGGGTATCTCCACCATGGAGATCAATGAGAAGGGCGATAAAGTGATCCGGGAACTTGGCTGCAAGCCGAATTTCCTGCATTACGGTGGTTTTCCAGCATCCATCTGTGTATCTGTGAACGAAGAGGTTGTTCACGGTATCCCGAAGAGAGAGCGTATCCTGAAAGAAGGCGACATTGTGAGCCTGGATGCAGGACTGATCTACAAAGGATATCATTCTGACGCGGCCAGGACACATGCGGTTGGTCAGATCAGTCCGGAAGCACAGAAACTTCTGGATGTAACAAAGCAGAGCTTTTTTGAAGGAATCAAACAGGCAAAGGCCGGGAATCATTTATTTGACATTTCGGCTGCCATTGATGACTATGTAAGCGGTTTTGGTTATGGAATCGTGCAGGACCTTGTAGGACATGGAATCGGAACCGAGCTTCATGAAGATCCGCAGATCCCGAATTTCCGTCAGAAGAGACGGGGCATCATTCTGGTACCGGGTATGACTCTTGCAATTGAGCCTATGGTGAACATGGGGACCTGGAAAGTACGCTGGCTGGATGATGAATGGACGGTGATCTCAGAAGACCATTCTCTGGCTGCCCATTATGAAAATACGATTCTCATCACAGATGGAGAACCGGAGATCCTGACTCTGCAGCACGCATAAGGGAACTATTATATGGTAAGAACAGAGACAGGTATGCTGGTCAGAAGCCTGGCCGGACACGAAAAGGACAGACTGTACATCATTATCCGACAGGATGAGGAATATGTATGGTTAGTGGATGGAAGAAACCGGACCATGGAGAAACCCAAGAAAAAGAAGAAGAAACATATACAGGTGATCCATAGGATTCCGGAACCTGTAAAGAAAATGCTGGAGAGTGGGGAAACACTTTCCGATGAGATGATCATTCAGGCAATTCAATCAGACAGTAAAAACTGACAGGAGGAAAAACATGTCAAAAGCAGATGTAATTGAGATCGAAGGTACAGTTATTGAGAAGCTTCCGAACGCAATGTTCCAGGTTGAACTGGAAAATGGTCACAAGGTGCTTGCTCACATCAGCGGTAAGCTGCGGATGAACTTCATTCGTATCCTTCCGGGTGACAAAGTTACCATCGAGCTGTCTCCGTACGATCTGTCCAAAGGACGTATTATCTGGAGAGACAAATAGAAGAAATAGTATAAAAAGTACTTGCATTTTGCAGGTTCGTATGCTATTATATAAGGCGTATGGTCTCTACGGGGATTGTGCGCCTGTTTTTGTGCGCTTTTTTCGTTGGGATCGGTAACAAGAAATGCCTTGTTTTCCGAATTTTATACTTCAAAACCCAGTTGTATGAGAGGCAGGAGAACACAAGATGTGAAAGGAGGATTTTTACGATGAAAGTAAGATCATCTGTAAAACCCATTTGCGAGAAATGCAAAATCATCAAGAGAAAAGGTAGTATCAGAGTAATTTGCGAGAATCCGAAGCATAAACAGCGTCAGGGCTAATTTCCGCAAACTGTGATTCTTGTGAAAATTTTTTTGTGCGGCTGCACTGACCGATAAGCGTCAGTGATTATACAAAATAGATTTGACCAGGATTATTCACAATGATATTGCTTAAAACGGAGAAATGCGTATGCAGAGTATCTGAAAGGTCGGGCAGATACCCGGCTGGACGCGCGAACTTGCGTGTCTCATTTAGGAAAGTGTCAGCGGGCACCTATTAAAAAACGCCCGGAACCCAATTCTTTATTTAAATGGAGGAATAATCAAATGGCTCGTATTTCTGGTGTAGACTTACCAAGAGAAAAACGTGTTGAGATTGGTCTGACTTATATCTACGGAATCGGTAGAACAAGTTCCAATCGTATCCTGGCTGCTGCTGGGGTAAACCCGGATACCCGTGTCAGAGATCTGACAGATGAGGATGTTAAGAAAATCAGTGCTGTTATCGATGAAACCCAGACTGTAGAGGGTGATCTGAGAAGACAGATCGCAATGGACATCAAGAGACTTCAGGAGATCGGATGCTACAGAGGCGTTCGTCATAGAAAGAGCCTTCCGGTTCGTGGTCAGAAAACTAAGACCAATGCAAGAACCAGAAAGGGTCCGAAGAAGACTGTTGCTAACAAGAAGAAATAAGTAACCAGATAATCAATAGAAAGTAAAAGAAAGTAGGTTAGTTTAGAAATGGCTAAAGTTACCAAAAAAGTGACAAAAAAGCGTGTTAAGAAAAACGTTGAACGTGGACAGGCACATATCCAGTCATCTTTTAACAATACGATCGTTACCCTGACTGATGCAGAAGGAAACGCTCTGAGCTGGGCAAGTGCTGGTGGTCTTGGATTTAGAGGTTCAAGGAAATCTACTCCGTATGCTGCTCAGATGGCAGCAGAGACTGCAACCAAAGCAGCCCTCATTCATGGACTTAAGACTGTAGATGTATTCGTAAAAGGACCGGGATCAGGACGTGAAGCTGCAATCCGTGCCCTGCAGGCATGCGGTCTTGAAGTTATCAGTATTACCGATGTTACACCGGTACCGCATAACGGATGCCGGCCGCCAAAACGTAGAAGAGTTTAATCAGGAGGGTATGAGAGATGGCAGTAAACAGAACACCTGTGCTTAAAAGATGCCGGTCTTTAGGTCTGGACCCGGTATATTTAGGAATTGATAAAAAATCCAACAGAAATTCTCAGAGAGCTAACAAGAAGATTTCCGAGTACGGACTTCAGCTGAGAGAGAAACAGAAAGCAAAATTCATCTACGGCGTGCTGGAGAAGCCGTTCCGTAATTATTACAAAAAAGCTGATCGTATGAAAGGTATGACTGGTGCAAACCTTATGATCATGCTTGAGACCAGACTGGACAACGTGATCTTCCGTCTTGGATTTGCACGTACCCGTCAGGAAGCTAGACAGATCGTTGACCACAAACATGTACTGGTTAACGGAAGACAGGTAAACATCCCGTCTTATCTTGTAAAAGCCGGAGATACCGTAGAGATTAAAGAAAGCTGCAAGAGCTCTGATCGTTACAAAGCAATCCTTGAGTCCACTGCTGGAAGACTTGTTCCGGAATGGCTTGAGTCCGATCAGGAGAACCTGAAAGGTGTTGTGAAAGAGCTTCCGACCAGAGAGATGATCGACGTACCGGTAAACGAGATGCTTATCGTCGAGCTCTATTCTAAATAATTAGGAACCGGAAATGATATCACCCAACACAGAACAGGAGGGGCTTTTTAGTGGTAGTATTTAATAAACCCAAGATTGAAATTGCAGAGATTTCAGAAGATAAAAAATACGGCAAATTCGTAGTGGAACCATTGGAAAGAGGCTATGGCACAACGCTTGGCAATTCCCTTAGAAGAATTATGCTTTCCTCTTTACCGGGAGCTGCTGTAAGTCAGGTAAAGATTGATGGTGTACTTCACGAATTCAGCTCCATCCCGGGTGTAAAAGAAGATGTGACGGAAATCATCATGAATATCAAGAGTCTCGCAATCAAGAACAACAGCGATTCTGAAGAAGCGAAAGTTGCTTACATTGATTTTGAGGGCGAGGGTGTTGTAACCGCAGCTGATATTCAGTGCGATCCGGATATCGAGATTCTCAATCCGGAAGTGGTGATTGCACATCTGAACGGTGGCGCAGACAGCAAGCTTTACATGGAACTGACCATTACCAAAGGTCGCGGATATGTAAGCTCCGATAAGAACAAGAATGAAGAGCTGCCGATCGGTGTGATTGCAGTAGATTCTATCTATACTCCGGTAGAGCGTGTGAATCTGAAAGTTGAGAATACCCGTGTGGGTCAGATTACCGATTACGATAAACTGACTCTGGACGTATACACCAACGGAACCCTGGCTCCGGACGAGGCTGTCAGCTTGGCAGCGAAAGTTCTGAGCGAGCATTTGAGCCTGTTCATTGATTTATCAGAGAATGCCAAATCTGCAGAGATCATGGTAGAGACTGAGAGCGATGAGAAGGAGAAAGTTCTTGAGATGAATATTGACGAACTGGAGTTATCCGTTCGTTCTTATAACTGTCTGAAGAGAGCTGGAATCAATACCGTTGAGGAGCTGTGCAACCGGACATCTGATGACATGATGAAGGTTCGTAACCTTGGTCGTAAGTCCCTGGAGGAAGTCCTTGCAAAACTCAAAGAGCTTGGTCTGGAACTGAACCAGAGCGAGGAATAAGAACTATAAGCTGCCTGCGCCGATAAGTCCAAAGATGCACGGTGCAGGTAGATATCTGTAAGTTGACAGCCAGACCCCTGGACAATAAGTCCGATGATGCGTGTACAGGGGCGCAACGAAAATGGAGGAAATGAAAAATGGCAAAATATAGAAAACTCAGCAGAACTTCTGCACAGAGAAAAGCACTGATCAGAGGACAGGTAACTGCACTTCTGGCAAATGGCAAGATCGTTACTACCGAAGCTAAGGCTAAAGAGATCCGTAAAGTCGCTGAAGGCCTGATCGCTCTTGGTGTAAAAGAGAAAGATAACTTCGAGACCGTTAAAGTTACCGCTAAAGTTGCTCGTAAAGACAAAGACGGTAAGAGAGTAAAAGAAGTAAAAGACGGCAAGAAAGTTACCGTATATGATGAAGTAGAGAAAGAGATCAAAAAAGATCTTCCGTCCAGACTTCATGCAAGAAGAGAAATGATGAAAGTCCTCTACACAGTAAAAGCTGTAGAAGAGGGCAAGAAGAAAGCAAAAGAAGTAGACATGGTTGCTAAGATCTTTGATGAGATCGCACCGAAATATGCTACCCGTAACGGTGGATATACCCGTATCGTAAAGATCGGACAGAGAAAAGGTGACGGAGCAATGGAAGTACTTCTTGAGCTGGTATAAGTTCATCCGAGTATTTGAGATCCCGCAGAAGCAATTCTGCGGGATTTTTGTTTGCGTGCCTTGCGGCGCACGATTCTAGCGTTCTATAACTCTGACGGGAGCATCGCAGAAAGGAAACTGTCGTTTTCATGAGTAAAATCAGAAAGCGGCAGTTTTCATTTTAAGTAAAAGGATGTATAATATAAATAATTTGATGCAATAAACTGGAAAAGCATGAAGAGAAAAGGAGGAACGATGTATGGCAACGATTTGGACTGATAAGAAAAGAAGTTTGTTTTTTGGCTTACCTTTGAGTTTCACGAAATACATCTGTACAGATGAAAAATTTATTGTAGAGGCAGGAATGTTGTCTACCAGAGAGGATGAGATCCGTCTGTATCGAATCCTGGATCTTACATTGGAAAGGTCATTCATGCAGCGTATTTTTGGTCTTGGAACTATCAGATGTGATACCATGGATAAATCCATGCCAAAGCTTGAAATTAAAAATATAAAGAAATCCAGAGATGTAAAAGAGATGATCTCTGAAGCAGTTGAAAAAGAACGCATGAAGAAGAGAGTATCTTCCCGTGAAAATATGATGTCATATGGTATGGATTGCGATTGTGATTCTGATTGCGATCATGAGGAGGACATGGATCAGTGATAAATGAGGTAATGTATGGATTGGGAAGCAAAAGCTCTGTGATCAGAGAATTATTTTCCTATGGTTTGGAACGGAAAAAAGTAGTAGGTGCGGACAAGGTCTATGACTTCAGTCTGGGAAATCCAAGTATTCCTGCACCGTATCAGGTAAAAGATGCCATTGCAAAGCTGTTGGAAGAGCCGGCAGAAGTGCTGCACGGATATTCCCCGGCATCAGGTGATCCAGGAGTAAAAGAGACACTGGCACAGTCAGTAAACCGTCGTTTTGGCACACATTTTACAGGTGCAAATTTTTACATGACCGTTGGGGCAGCAGCCTCCCTGAGCATCTGTATCAATGCGGTGACGAACCCGGGCGATGAATTTATTACCTTTGCCCCATTTTTCCCGGAGTACACTGTATGGGTAGAAAATGCAAAGGCAAAATTGCTGATCAATCCGGCTGATACGGAGAGCTTTCAGATTGATTTTGATGCATTTGAGGGGCTGTTGAGCCCAATGACCAAGGGAATCATTATCAATTCCCCCAATAATCCAAGTGGCGTTGTCTATTCTGCAGAGACGATCCAGAAGCTGGCAGATGTCCTTCGCAGAAAAGAAAAAGAGTATGGACATGCCATTTATCTGATCGCCGATGAGCCATATCGGGAAATCGTGTATGAGGGAGTGGAAGTGCCCTATGTGCCGAACTATTATGAGAATACCTTTGTCTGCTATTCCTATAGTAAATCTCTGTCTCTTCCGGGAGAGCGTATCGGTTACATTATCGTGCCCGATGAGATGGAAGATTCCAAACGTGTGATGGCAGCAGTCAATGGTGCAGGACGTGCACTGGGATTTGTGTGTGCACCGGTGCTGTTCCAGCGTGTGGCAGCCATGTGTGCTGATGTGCCAAGTGATATTGCAGCCTATGCAAGGAACAGAGATCTTCTTTACAACGGACTGACAGAGCTCGGATATGAGTGTGTGCGCCCCCAGGGAGCCTTTTATCTGTTTGTGAAATCACCAGAACCAGATGCCAACGCGTTTTCTGAGAGAGCGAAAAAGCATGATGTGCTGGTAGTTCCAAGCGACAGCTTTGGCTGCCCGGGATATGTGAGAATCTCCTACTGCGTGGCAGAGAAGACCATCGTGGATTCCATGCCGGCATTCAAAGCAATTATGGAAGAAGTAAAGGCGGAGCAGAAATAACCAGTAAAGAAGCCACCCATCAATTTTTATTGGGGTGGCTTCCTGTTGTTATATTTTCGAATTTCTAAAACTTCACTTGCGTTTACAAGCAACACGTGATACTATCAATTCTGTAATCAATAAATCATAAAATCTATCTTAAATCAAGAGAAAGATTCCAACGAAAGTAAGCGAAAAAAGTATTTTTGTTAATGAAAAGTAGTGGATAGTATTCGCTTATAGTGTAGCTACATAAAGAAAGGAGATATAAAAATGAATTGCATTTTGTATATATATTGCATATACTATAAATAACATATAAATATATTTTGCATATAATATAGGAGAAAAATTATGGCGGAGCAGGTATTAATTCAATTTCGAGCAGATAAGGAATTAAAACAGGAAGTGGCTGATATCTATGAGCAGTTGGGAATGGATCTTCCTACAGCATTTCGAATGTTTATGGTACGAAGCAGAATTGTGAGAGGTTTACCATTTGAAGCAACACTGCCTGAAAAAAAGGTTAGCGTAGAGGAAGCTGTGCAGGCATTTTCAGAATTGCGTAAACAGGCAAATGATTTACCTGAATTTACGGCAGAAGAAATAGAAGCGGAGATAGCGGCTGCACGTTCAGAAAAAAGGGGAATATAATGAAATATTATGCAGTTATAGATAAAAATGTATTTTGAATACTTCAGAAGAAGTTGGTTGACAAACCCACTTCAATCGTTTACGATAAACATGTCTGAAAACGTCGGTAGTTCCAGCCGATGATTTCCCAAAACATAATTGAATATTGTCAGTACCGATCTTTCTGGCATTCCGTCTAGTGTCGCAAAGTGTGTGTACGACTCAAGAGGATTGCAAAAATGAAGAAAAATAAAATATGGAAACGTGCAGGAGCAGTTATATTAAGTACCGCTCTTCTTTTTGGCACCCTTCCGACGGGTGTAATGGCGGAGGAAACGGTCGGTCAGGATACAAATGAAGAAGAACTGCAGTCTAAGGAAGTAGTATCAGAAGATGAACCAGCAGAAGAAATATTGCCAGAGGAAGTGTCATCAGAGGAAGATGCAGCAGAAATGGATTATGATACTGCAGAAGCGGAATCAGAAGTCAGTGAATCAACTGGTGAAACTGATGAGTCAGAAACTGACCTGCAATATCATTTTACAGAGGGGGATGTGGCATCAATCCTGACTTGGAAGGAACAGTATTTTTCCGAAGGATATGAGCAGTTGCTGTCACAGGATGAGTCCTGGTGGGATGGTTTGTATGATTATGAGCGGGATCTGGCGGAATTTCTGGTCAGTATTGCGCCGGATATTTCGGAACAGGTGTATCTGGGGCAGGATCTGGAGCAGTGTCTGGAGATTCTGGATACTGGGGTGAGTGCGGATGAATTTTTCTGTGGAACCGTATTTGAAGGTCTGGAAAAAGAAGATCTGCAGGCACTTCAGCAGGAAGGCGGCAGTCTGGAAGCACTGGCAGAGACGGCGGAGGAAGCACTGGCGAAACTGATTGTCAGCTACACCGGATACAATGGAACCGGTCATGGGAAAATCTTCAAGCTGACGCTGGGAGGGCAGCCGGCATTCTGTCTTCAGCCGGGAAAATCTGCCAGAACAGGTTATGTCTATAAGGCAGACGAAGGGGAGTATGAGATCCGAAACGATGGTCTTGGAAATCTGATCGCACAGGTATCTGTGGGCACAGAAAATTATGTGAGCATACAGATCTCCATCTGGCTGTATCAGAGCAGCACGACATTGTCTATGGAGCAGGCGGTGGCACGGACTGTTGCCATGCTCAATATCAGTTCCCCGGAGGCAGCAGACAAGATGGCTTCCAATGTGTGGAACTATTATCAACAGGCAGGGAACGGATCGCAGACGTATTACATCTATCATTCGGATAACTCGAATGCTCAGATTACTGGGTTGAAGGATCAGCCGGAATTGTTCAAAGGGAAAAATCCGGTGGAACTGCCTTCTGAAAGTGAAGTCGTGCTCAAGATCAATAAGACAGATTGGCAGACAGAAGTAGGTCTTGAGGGATGTATGGTGGACATTTTTGAAAACGGAGCATGGATTGGCGTAGTCACCACAGATGAAGATGGGGAAGCTTCCTTTACGGTAAAAAAATCCAAGGAGGAGTTTGAAAAAAATACCTATACATACAGCATTCGAGAGCACACAGCACCAAATGGCTATGTGTGGGAGGAGCGCACCGATTCCAGGACAGGAAAGGGCGGCGATACGCTGGAATTTCCCATTACCAATGAGCGGACACTGGGAGCAGTAGAACTGGTCAAATATGATACAGAAGCGGAAGACGGAATCCATCAGGGAGATGCAATACTGAATGGCGCAGTCTATGGTATCTATGCGGCAGAAAATATTGAACATCAGGATGGAGTAACCGGAATCATTTACGGAAAGGATGAACTGGTGGCACAGGCGGTGATTGGAAAGAGTCCGAAACGCAATTCAGCTGGATATATTTTAAATACAGATGGTTCCAGACATATTGAAAATAAATGGGGAACTATTGCCTATGAGGATACACCGGGGAGAACTTTGTTCGGAGATCTGGAGCTGGGGACATATTATATTAAGGAAATACGGCCATCAGAAGGATATATGTTTGATGAAGCGGTATATGATGTGACGATTTCTTACAAGGATCAGATGATAAAGATTGAAAAGAGAGATGAGACTGCCAGCGAGGCTCAAAATGAACTGACAGTGGATGATGAAAGTACTTCTCATACGATCTATTCTGGCGACTATGTGGTGAAGCAGGGAATAGAATTTATCAAGACATCGGATAATACATACCAGACAGAGCTGGAAGTGATGGAAGGAGCAGGATTTTCTGCTTATCTCATCAGCGATCTGTCAGGTGTTAAAAACGGGAGCATTCAGCCAAAGACGGGCACATGGAGTGAAGCCGATATCATGACATTTTATGATTATGATTTCACCAAAGAGCCGACGGCAATGGTATATAAGCGGACCGGACACGAGGAGTGGACCAATGGTGATAAGCGGTGGCTGGAAAAGGTGGATGGCCTTAATAAATATCGGGTGAAAGAGATGTTCACTGACAAGAACGGGCGGATTATTACTCCGGAGCTTCCTTACGGAACCTATGTGTTTGTGGAGACCACCACGCCGGAACATCATGTGGCGGCCAAACCATTTCTTGCATTTATCACAAAGGATGGAGGCGTGGTATATACGGATGCAACAAAACAGAAAATTGAGAAGATCTATACGGTGGAGGAAGGAATCCGCTATGGCGATCATGCTGGTGCAAAGGCGAGAGAAGGCCGTGAACTTCAGAAACAGCGGATCATCAACAATACGATCACAAAGTCCTTTCTGCGTCTGGTGAAGGCTGATGAAGAATTTATAAAACAGCCAGGCGAGTACATTAAAGCAGAGGAAGTGGTGCGTGGAACGGTACTGAAGGAAGGGGCATCCTACCGGCTTCGCTGTCTGACCATGGAACTCAGTGAGGAAAGTCTGATCGCATTAAACTGGAAATACGATAAGGACGGCTGGATGAGCTATTATGATCCGAATGCCAAAGAGATGACCGGCACAGCTGACAAGCCATTCTGCCCGGTGTTTCTCAAAAAAGGCGGACGGATCCTGGACTGCTATATTACTCTTCCACAGGAAGTGCCCATTGGAACCTATGAACTGACTGAACTGACGGCACCATCTGGCTATGTGGTAAATGGAAGTGAGCAGACCGTAACAGATATAAGTGAGGGAAGAGAGAATGGTTATAAGATCACGGAGACACCTCAGCGGAAACTGACATTTACCATCAATAATGGATCGGTTTATCCAGATGGACAGATGGGTGAAAATAAATATGCAGTGTGTGATCAGTATGGGAATCTGACGGTAACTGTTCTGCAGAAAAATCAGGAGCAGAAGGGGATCTTACGACTGTATAAGCATGGAGAACAGCTTGCAGGAACAAGGTCGGTGGAAGAAACCAATGGAATGACCGGACTTGAATTTGTTTATCAGGATGCGCCGGTGGAAGGAGCCAGCTTCCAGATTATTGCCGCGGAAAATATTTATACCCAGGAGGTGGCGCAGGACCTGTTCCTGTTGTATCAGGCGGATATGAAGGGATATCTGATCCACAAAAAGGGTGACGTGGTAACGACGATCAATACAGACCGGTATGGATGGGCTTATGCGACCAACCTTTATATAGGAAAGTATAAGATCATGGAGACCATTGCCGGAGATGGATTTGTGCTCAATCAGGAAGTGAAGGAATTCGAGATCACACCGCAGGAGCAGACGATAAATTTTGATATTCAGAGTGTGCAGTACAAAAATGAGCGCCAGCGGCTACAGATCGAGGTACAGAAGAAGGATAAAGAAAATGAAATGCCGCTTTACGGAGCAGTCTTTGGGCTGTATGTGACAGAGGATATTCACACTAATATTGTGTATGATGCAGTAAGTGGGAAATGGATCATCCGGGATGTCCCTGTAGTTACAGTGTCAGCAGGAACATTTATAAAAGCCTGCGTGACTGGAACAGATGGAAAAGGAATCTTTGCAGGAGAACTGCCGTTGGGGAAATACGAGATCAAGGAATTGACACCGCCGACAGGATATTTACCTACGGAAGAGACTGTATTGGTGGATGCTTCTTATGAGGGACCACATGGCGGACAGTTTGTACAGATACAGAGACACGTGGGAATCTTTCATAATGAAAGATCAGATAAGCCAACACCAGTACCGGACACGCCGAAGCCAGGCGGATCCAGGCGGACCCGCAGAGAAGAAGCGGTACCAGTCGTACCACAGCCCGCACCAGTAGAGAGCCCGATTACAGGCGACAGTGCACCGCTGTTCTTACTAGGCTTTGCTGGAATCCTGGCATTGCTGGGCCTTGGAATGATTGGAAGTGTAGAACGTAGACGGAGAAGAACAAAGTAAGAGCTTAGAACTGGAAAGGGGCAGTGGGTGAGAATAAGCTGCGCTGTATGACTTGGAGCGAACAGGGAAGTTCCGCTGTACTGGCTGACGCGTACACAGCATGTGTACGTGCTCAGACAGTATTGTGGGGCTTTTCTGTCCGATACATGTCATACGAGCTCTTATCTCACCCACCGCCCCTCGCGGTACTGAGTTCTTACATTTACATCTTCTCCGGTTCCGGATAATCCACTCCGAAGGTCTCTACGGTTACTTTCTTCATAACCTGCGGAACGATCGGTTTATCACGATAATCAGTATCGGTCTCAGCAATCTTATCTACCACATCCATACCTTCGGTTACTTTGCCGAATGCAGCATAAGCGCCGTCCAGATGCGGAGCATCTTTATGCATGATGAAGAACTGGCTTCCGGCACTGTTCGGCATCATGGTACGAGCCATGGAAAGAACACCAGCGGAATGTTTCAGATCATTTTTGAAACGATTCTGATTGAACTCTCCTTTGATGGAATAGCCTGGGCCGCCCATACCGGTTCCGTCCGGGCATCCGCCCTGGATCATGAAACCTTCGATCACGCGATGGAAGATCAGACCATCATAGTAGCCTTTCTTTACCAGACTGATGAAGTTGTTGACTGTGTTCGGAGCAATCTCCGGATACAGCTCTGCTTTGATGACGCTGCCATCGTCCATTTCAAATGTAACAACAGGATTCTGTGCCATATTTTTTATCTCCTTTTCTCTATGCCCTTTGGGACAGAGCATTATTAGTTCTTATTTTAACGGATTTAGTCGGATTCGTAAAGAGGGCGCGGTTTTTGCCGGAGTTTCAGTGGATTTTTGCAGTCAGATGGGGTACAGTAGAGAAAAACAGAGTCGCATCCGGATTTTGAGATGTCGGAAAGCAGGAGAAGGATATATGAGTACAGAAGAAATTTATCAAAATATCATAGAAGAAGCAGAGAGCCTGGAACAGGAGTTAATTAAACTTCGCCGAGAATTTCATCAATACCCGGAACCAGGATGGATGGAGATGCGGACATCTGCCCGTATCGCAGAACTGCTGGAAAGCTATGGATGTGATCAGGTGTTAATGGGAACAGAAGTCTGCAAGGCAGATGCCAGAATGGGTGTACCTGAGGAAAGCCTGCTGGAACAACATTATAAGGAAGTAAATGCGCTGGGGCAGGTGTCAGAGGAGAAGTTAAAGAAGACACGCGGCGGATTTACTGGTGTGATCGGTATTCTGCATGGAAAATTGTCAGAGGAGAGGACTGCTTCGGAAAAGGAGTCAGAACGGGCATCAGAGAATCAGGTGCTGGCATTCCGGTTCGATATAGATGCTCTTCCGGTGACAGAGTGCGAGAACATGGATCATTTTCCGGAAAAGCAGGGATTCCGGTCAATATGTCCAGGTTATATGCATGCCTGCGGACATGACGGACATATTACAGTGGGGCTTGGAACAGCAAAGATACTTTGCGGTATGAAAGATCAGCTTCGTGGAACTATAAAATTTATTTTCCAACCGGCTGAGGAAGGTGTCCGCGGTGCAAAAGCCATTGTAGAGAAGGGGCATCTTGACGATGTGGATGTAGTGCTGGGTGCGCATATGAGTGGCAAGGAGGATCAGGAGCAGTGCATGATTGGAATTGGTGATGGCCACAGCCTGGCAACCACGAAGATGGATGTGGAAATTCATGGAAAGGCTGCCCATGCGGCCGCAGCACCGGAGGCAGGTGATAATGCCATGCTGGCCGCAGCCACGGCAATCTTGAATCTCCATGCGATCCCAAGATACAGTCATGGTGATACCAGAGTGAATGTGGGAAAACTTGTGGCAGGCAGTTCCAGAAATGTGATCTGTGAGTCTGCTCACATGGAGATGGAAGTGAGGGGAATGACGGCAGAGGCTAATCAGTATATGTATGATTATGCCTGCCGGATCATTGAAAATGCAGCGCAGATGCATGGGTGTACCAGCCAGATCCGGCTGATGGGAGCAGCGACCAACAGTCTCAATACGCCGGAACTGATGGACCGCATGAAAAAGCTGTGTGAAGAGAGACTGCAGTTACCGGTGGTTTATGTGCCAGAAGGTGGTGTGGGAGGCAGTGAGGATTATTCCTGTATGTCGGAGCGAGTGAAGGAGCATGGAGGACAGTCCTGCTATTTTCTGAATCTCAGTAAGTGCCATGCAACTCTTCATAATGACCGGTTTGATTTTGATGAAAAAGCACTGGTCAATGGTGTGAAGGTATTTACCTGTGCAGCGGTGGATCTGCTGATGGAAAGTACACTAGACCCGGCATTTCTGGAGCGTGACCGGCTTCGGAAATCTGGCATTCCGGTAAAGATTGCGGAGACAGAGAGGCTGCTGATCAGGGAGACCATTCCGTCAGATATTCCGGACCTATATGAGATCTGGAAGCAAGGCGGCATGGTGAGGGGGACAGTTCCGGTGCTGAACACACTGGATGAAGAGACAGAATTTATGGAAGCCTATATCCGTCATGCCTATCTGTTCTATGATTTTGGACTGTGGACAGTGATAGAAAAACAGAGTGGACAGATCATCGGACAGGCAGGACTGTTTGTGTCAGAACTGTTAGACGATGCAGTGGAGCTTGGTTATCTGATTAGGCAGTCATATCGTGGAAAGGGCTATGCACAGGAGTGTGGAAGAGCGATCCTCGCTTACGCAGAAGAAGTGCTGGATCTGGAAGAGCTTCATGTGCTGATTGAGAGGACGAATGATACATCCCTCCATGTGGCACAGAAACTTGGATTTGGGCCATATGGACAGGACCAGATTCATGGAGCAGAGACAGCAGAAGATACAGAAACATCCTTGGTACATTGGCATAAAATGTTAACCTGAATATGAAAAATAAAAACTAATATCTGGAAGCGGCTGAATTTTCTTGAAATTTCAGCCGTTCATGGTATAATGGGCACGTTAGTGTGGGTCTTTTGGCCCATGTAAAGATAATGAATCATGAGAAATGCAGGAGGCAGCCCCATGATAAAAGCAGAAAACGTCACTTTCGAATATGATCGACTGGACGAAGAAGGAAATATAGAATCAAAATTAACAGCGGTGGATCATCTGAGCCTGAAGATTGAGTCAGGAAGTTTTATTGCGGTTCTGGGACATAACGGTTCTGGAAAATCCACGTTTGCAAAGCATATTAACGCACTTCTGACACCTACAGATGGAACTCTGTGGGTCAATGGCATGGATACCAAGGATGAGGAACATCTGTGGGATATCCGTCAGAATGCTGGAATGGTATTTCAGAATCCGGATAACCAGATCATTGGAACGATTGTGGAGGAAGATGTGGGATTCGGACCGGAGAATCTGGGAGTGCCAACAGATGAGATCTGGACCCGCGTGGAAGAAAGCCTGGATGCAGTAGGCATGCTCAAATATCGTCATCACTCGCCCAACAAATTATCCGGTGGACAGAAGCAGCGAGTAGCCATTGCAGGTGTGATGGCTATGCATCCGAAATGTATTGTAATGGATGAGCCGACGGCCATGCTGGATCCTCATGGACGAAAAAGCGTCATTGAGACGGCAAAGAAGCTTAATAAAGAAGAAGGGATCACGGTGATCCTGATCACTCATTATATGGAAGAAGTGATCGAGGCAGACCGGATCTTTGTCATGGATGATGGAAAACTGGTTATGGAAGGAACTCCTAAGGAAGTATTTTCCAAAGTGGAGAAGTTAAAGGAATTGAGGCTGGATGTGCCGCAGGCAACTCTGGTGGCTCACGAACTGCAGCAGAGAGGAATTCCGCTTCCAGATGGAATATTGAACAATGAAGAACTGGTGGATGAATTATGTCGATTGAAATCAAAAATGTAAATTATCTGTATTCGCAGGGGACTTCTTATGAGATGCATGCCTTGAAAAATGTGAATCTGGAGATTCCGGATGGGCAGTTTGTGGGATTGATCGGGCATACAGGTTCTGGAAAATCCACATTGACCCAGCATCTGAACGGATTGGTGAAGGCGACCAGTGGACACATTTATTATAATGGCGAAGATATTTATGATGAAAAATTTTCCATGAAGAAGTTACGCAGCAAGGTAGGGCTGGTCTTTCAGTACCCGGAGCACCAGCTGTTCGAGACAGAAGTGCTGGCAGATGTGTGCTTTGGACCGAAGAACTTGGGCTTTACGAAAGAAGAAGCAGAAGAGAAGGCCAAAGCAGCCCTTCGGATGGTCGGGATGGGAGAAGAGTATGACAAGAGTTCTCCTTTTGAGTTGTCCGGCGGACAGAAGCGTCGTGTGGCTATCGCTGGTGTGCTGGCTATGGACCCGGAAGTACTGATCCTTGATGAGCCTACAGCCGGTCTGGATCCAAGAGGTCGTGACGAGGTGCTCGACCAGGTCAGCGCACTTCAGAGATCCAGAGGAATCACAGTCATCCTGGTGTCCCACAGTATGGAAGATGTGGCAAAATATGTGGACCGTCTGATCGTTATGAATCAGGGTGAAGTGCGGTTTGACGGAAGACCTGTGGATGTGTTCCATCATTATAAAGAACTGGAAGAGATCGGGCTGGCAGCACCACAGACGACTTACCTGATGCAGGAATTGAAAAAACAAGGCGCAGATGTAAATACCGATGCGACAACGGTGGAAGAGGCAGCAGATGCCATAGAAGCCTGGCTGAAAGCATCAAAGTAGGAGATTTACCATGATTCGAGATATTACGCTGGGACAATATTATCCCGCAAAATCGGTGATCCATCAGCTGGATCCGAGAGTGAAGCTGGTGGCAACCATGTTGTATATTATTTCTTTGTTTGTGGCAAAGGGAATTTTGGGGTATGTGATCGCAACGATTTTTCTTGCATTTGTCATTCGCACATCCAAGGTTCCATTTAAGTTTATTACCAAAGGATTGAAAGCAATTGTGATGCTTCTGATGATCACAGTAGTATTTAATCTTTTTCTGATTGATGGAGATGTAGTGCTGTGGCATTTTGGATTTTTAAAAATTACAGATAAAGGTCTGCGTACAGCAATTCTTATGGGTGTTCGTCTGATCTACCTGATTATCGGCTCTTCACTTATGACGCTGACCACAACGCCCAATGACCTGACAGATGGTATGGAACGTCTGCTGAATCCGTTGAAAGCGGTACATGTACCGGTGCATGAGATATCCATGATGATGTCCATTGCGCTTCGGTTTATTCCGATCCTGCTGGAAGAGACGGATAAGATCATGAAGGCGCAGATTGCCAGAGGTGCAGACTTTGAATCCGGAAATATTATTCAGAGGGCAAAAGCCATGATTCCGCTGCTGGTTCCGCTGTTCATCTCTGCATTCCGCAGAGCCAACGATCTGGCCATGGCCATGGAGGCCCGCTGTTACCGTGGAGGTGACGGACGTACCAAGATGAAGCCACTTCATTATGAAAGCAGAGACCATATAGCATATGCGGTTGTATGGGGGTATCTGGTACTGATGATCGTGTTTGGACGTCTGCTCAGTGGCACTGTTATTCCGTTTTAAGAAAGGAATTGCATGAAAAGGGTAAAACTTGTGGTTGCCTATGATGGCACCAATTACTGTGGCTGGCAGGTTCAGAAAAATGGGGAGACTATTGAATCTGTTCTGAACCGGGCCATTGGAGAACTGACAGGAGAGGAGATCCATGTGATGGGCTCCAGTCGGACAGATGCAGGTGTTCATGCCTGCGGAAATGTGGCGGTCTTTGACACCGAAGCGAGGATGGCCGCAGATAAATTTTCATATGCATTAAATCAAAGACTGCCGGAAGATATCAGGATCCAGGATTCCTGTGAAGTTCCGGCAGATTTTCACCCCAGATTTCAGAAGACGGTGAAAACCTATGAGTACCGGATCCTGAACCGGGAATTTCCGCTGCCGGCTTATCGGTTCAATTCGCATTTTACATATCGGAAGCTTGATGTGGAGCGGATGAGACAGGCGGCTGCCTATCTGATCGGGGAACATGATTTTCAGAGCTTCTGTGCAGCGGGCGCCCAGGTGAAGACGACAGTACGAACGATCTATGCGCTGGATGTGGAGAAGCAGGGAGACCTGATTATCCTCCGCATTACAGGAAATGGATTTCTCTATAATATGGTACGGATCATTGCCGGTACGCTGATGAAGATTGGACAGGGAGACTGGGAGCCGGAGCGTATACCGGAGATTCTGGCAGGCTGTGACCGCCAGCTGGCAGGTCCCACCGCACCGGCCAGAGGACTGACATTGATGGAGATTCATTTCAAAGGGGAGAAAGGATAACAATAATGGAAAAAACTGTTATGAAAGAAAATAAAATGGGTGTCATGCCCATAGGTAAACTGATTATCACCATGTCGCTGCCGATCATGATCTCCATGCTGGTGCAGGCGCTTTATAATGTGGTAGACAGTATTTTTGTCGCAAGAGTCAGTGAAAATGCACTGACAGCCGTATCTATGGCATTTCCTATCCAGAGTCTGATGATTGCAGTAGGAGTTGGTACAGCGGTAGGCGTGAACGCACTGCTGGCCCGGTCACTTGGTGCAAAAGATATGGACCGTGTAAATAAGATTGCTGAAAATGCAGTATTTCTGGCAGTCATGAGTTATCTCGTGTTTTTGCTGATCGGATTGTTGCTGTCAGAGCCGTTTTTCAGAAGCCAGACAGATATTGAAGAGATCGTGCAGTATGGAAAGCAGTATCTGACGATTTGCTGTTGTACGTCTTTTGGTATTTTTGTTCAGATCATGTTTGAACGGATGCTGCAGGCAACGGGGAAAACTTTTTATACCATGATCACCCAGGGAACCGGAGCCATTATCAACATTATTCTGGATCCGATTCTGATCTTTGGTCTGTTCGGCTTCCCGAGAATGGAAGTGGCAGGCGCTGCTGTGGCAACGGTGACAGGACAGATAGTTGCTGCTGTTGCGGCAATTATTTTAAATCAGAAGAAAAATCATGAAGTGAAGATCAATATGAAAGGATTCCGTCCTTCCGTGGAAGTGATTGCACAGATCTATGAGATCGGTATTCCTTCTATCGTTATGCAGGCCATCAGTTCTGTGATGACCTATGGCATGAATCTGATCCTGATCTCATTCTCTGCAACTGCGACAGCGGTATTCGGCATCTACTTTAAATTGCAGAGTTTTATCTTCATGCCAGTCTTCGGACTGAATAATGGTGTAATACCGATCGTTGCGTATAATTATGGTGCGCAGAAGAGAGACCGCGTGCTCAGTGCGATCCGTCATGTGATCACTTATGCAGTGGTGATCATGATTTTAGGTCTGGTGATTTTCCAGACGATGCCGGATAAACTGCTCATGATGTTCAGTGCATCCGAGACTATGCTGGCAATTGGAGTTCCTGCTCTTCGGACGATCTCCTTAAGCTTCCTGCTGGCAGGATTCTGTATCGCAGCCGGAAGTGTATTCCAGGCACTGGGAAAATCTATTTACAGTATGTATGTGTCAGTGGCACGTCAGCTGGTAGTGCTTCTGCCGGTTGCATATGCATTGTCCAGACTTGGCAGAGTGGAGCTGGTCTGGTGGGCGATCCCTATTGCAGAGCTTATGTCTCTGACTATGACGGTGATCTGCATGATCCACATTAATAAAAATATTATCAGTAAAATTGGAAAAAACAGTTGACATGTGTGACCAGCTGACATATAATATTTAACTGTGACAAAGCGAGAAAATGTCTGATCCAAAGCCCCGGTAAGATGTTTTTACGTATAAATCAAGAATATTTAATTGAATTTTTACAGGAGGTATACCAATGAACAGTTTCATGGCTAATCCAGCAAAAGTGGAAAGAAAATGGTACGTAGTTGACGCTACCGGATATACATTAGGTCGTCTGGCATCTGAAGTTGCAAAGGTGCTTAGAGGAAAGAACAAACCGGTTTTCACTCCGCACGTAGATACAGGAGATTATGTGATCGTTGTTAACGCTGACAAGATCAAAGTTACCGGAAAGAAATTAGACCAGAAGATTTACTATCATCATTCAGACTACGTAGGTGGTATGAAAGAGACTACTTTAAGAGAGATGCTTGCAAAGAAACCGGAGAAGGTTGTAGAGCTGGCAGTTAAGGGAATGCTCCCGAAAGGACCGCTCGGAAGAGAAATGTTCACCAAACTTCATGTTTACGCAGGCGCAGAGCATCCGCATGCAGCACAGCAGCCGGAAGCACTGACATTTTAAGTAGGATAAGGAGGTAAATATCATGGCTAAAGCAAAATTCTACGGAACTGGCAGAAGAAAAAAATCCATCGCCAGAGTATATTTAGTACCGGGAACTGGTAATATCACTGTTAATAAGAGAAGTATCGATGAGTATTTCGGACTTGAGACCCTGAAGGTTATCGTTCGTCAGCCGCTCGTTGCTACTGAGAATGCAGATAAATTTGATGTTCTTGTAAACGTTCGTGGTGGCGGATACACCGGACAGGCAGGAGCAGTTAGACACGGTATCGCACGTGCACTTCTGCAGGCAGATCCGGAGTACAGACCGATCCTTAAGAAAGCAGGATTCCTGACTCGTGATCCGAGAATGAAAGAGCGTAAAAAATACGGTCTCAAAGCAGCTCGTCGCGCTCCGCAGTTCAGCAAGCGATAATTTGCAATTTTATAAGAATTTTTGGAAAGTCCTTAAAACCCAGTGTTTTAGGGACTTTTCTTATATCTAAGTTTTCTTAAATTTTGAAAAAAGTAGTGAATTTTTAACGGTAGCACACAGGTAGCACACAGGTAGCACACAAATTCGTTTGACAAATTTGGAAAAAGCTGATATTATGCGGACAATCTTATATTGTGCTTTTCTGTAGGGGCAACTATGACGGTTTAAGGGGCTAAAATCGGAGTAGATACAAAAGAGCAGACAATAAAAAGGGTACGCAGTCCGGCATACCCCTTGATGGTTGTACTCTTTTCGAGTAGGTTCTAATTAGATCAAATTTAATTCTTTGAAATTGCGGTTGTAATCATAACCGAATACTGTAAATAATTCGTTATTGCATCTTAAATCAATTTCTAAACTTTTAAGAAGAAATAACAAACTATGTTCTCCGCCTAGTTCTGATAGTCTGATATTATGGTTTATATTTGCGTGAAAATCAATGATAGCATCAAGATTTTTAACTTGATTTTTTAATTTTTTGTATAGTTCTAATATTAGAGCATCTCTTACAATATGGTTTATAGATAGTAGTATTTGTTCGTGAGCATGTAACATTTCATGTAAAATAACATTATCGTTATTTATGACGGATTTATTTATTACAATCAATTTTTCTGATTGGTCATTATATCCGTCATAATCATTCTGTATGTTGGTCGATATTTCAAATCTATAGTGTTGCCCCATTAGAGATAATGAATCCGTTCCATTGTTTGTATCATCAGAAAAATCATTAAAAGGCATTTTTGTATATTTTGCCATAATTGATTTCTTATCTAGCATCATATCATCAAAGTATCTTTCAAGCATAAGCACTCTTATTGTTAAATCATATACCTCCGCTGTTCGACTAGCAAACCATACATTGTATTTATTGGTTTGTATATCTGATGACAAAGCGGTGGTTTTGTAGATGTTCATTAAATCATATTCATTGTTTACACTATCAAGCATTTGTATAATTTCTTTTTTTGTAGTCCATATTACGCTCCTTATATAAATTCTATGAGGGCATCTGTAATATAGACACCCTCTGATACGGTCTTATGTAACGGTTATTCAACCAGTTTATTTGTATAAGCAAGCACTACTTTTAAGAAATGTATATTCAGTTTTTCAAGATTACTGATGATTGCTTTAATCAATTCATTTTTGTTATCCATTATTTAATAACCTCTCTTCCTTTGATAATATCAAGTATTTGCTTTATGGTCTGCAAATCCTCAACATATAATATTTTCTGTATCATTTCAAATTTCAGGTCATTTTGTTCTTTTTTTTCAGGTGTCATTGATGCTCTTTTTGATCATGTTCTTTTCTTGCTTCTTCATTG
Organism: Hominiventricola aquisgranensis; assembly: GCF_040096225.1. Lineage (NCBI taxonomy): Bacteria > Bacillati > Bacillota > Clostridia > Lachnospirales > Lachnospiraceae > Hominiventricola > Hominiventricola aquisgranensis. The sequence continues at coordinate 43,724 of NZ_JBBMFC010000024.1, forward strand.
CGTTTTTCTTGTCGCTGTTCAGATGCTTTGTAACATTCTATAAAAGACTTACGCTGTTTTGCTGGCAAAAAACTTTCTAAATACTCATAATAGGAATGAAGCGTTAAAACCATGAAAGTATATAAATATTCTGCACCGCTGCCAAATGGCAAATAATAGGCAAGTTCAACTAACTTCCGCTGGCTTTCATTGAACATATGGCTTTCCATGTGGTCTTTTACTTCTTTTTCTTTCTGCTTATATCCAGCCATAAAGCCATAGCAGAAAACATCATAGAATGTATTTATTACAGCTTCTTTGTCGGTTAAAAGTGACTGTGCAGCGTTTATAATGCTGTAGTTCATGTCAAAATCGTCTTTGATACTGTGCTTTTTGGAAAAGCTGTCAAAAGAATTTCTTGCATCTTCATAGGTCATATTTCTAATTTTCTTCATTGTAAAATCTCCTTTTCTTTTTGCTGGGAGAATGTTACAATGAACACGCTCCCTTTAATTGCTGTGGTTGGTAATTGCTGGGTGTTGGGCTTTGTGGTATTTGCGGTACTACAGAGCCTTTTTGATTATCACATTCAATTTACATCAACTCCTTTACTTAAATTTTGTTTATGGCATTCAAAAGGGCATCAATTTCAAAGTGTGTATATACCTGTTGCGTCACACCCTGCCCTTTATGTCCTACGATCTTTTTTACCAGTCTGTCATCAACTCCTGCTTCTGCCAGTAATGAAATGCAGGTATGTCTTGTATCGTGTGGTCGGTGATTCATTCCAATCTGCTCAATCAATGGCTTCCAGTAGCTGTCGTAATAATTGCGATATACGAAATGCTTGCCGTCTGGTGTGCTCAGAAGGTACTCACAATCATTTAGGTTATACCAGTATTCAAAGAACGGTAGTATCTTGTCAGAAATTGGAACTTTGCGGATTCCAGATTCTGTTTTAGATGCGATCACATCAAACCAACGTTCTTCTATATTAACGTTTTCTTTCTTTAGGTCCAACAATTCAGAGATTCTGCAGCCGGAATAAATCAGCATCAAGATCACGTTAAAGTAAACGTTCGTATCTTTCCACTTCCAGACTGTTTCAATCTCTTTTTTGCTGAATGGTTCCCTATTGTATGCGTTTGGGTTCCCGGCCTTTTTAATGTCAATATACTGTGCTTTGTTCATATCTGGTGTTATTATGTCGTGAATCACAGCATATTTGAACATCAGACCTATCAATACTTTGTATTTTCGTAGCGTAGGTGTGTTTTTACCGGAATTATCAGCAATGTATTGCAGATCATCCAGCTTTACGTCTGCCATGCGCTTATTTGCAATAGAATCACATAATAGGTAAGCGGCACGATAACCTTTGGCATTACTTTCTGATACAGTCGGGAAGTGTTCAGCACTCCAACGCTCATACACTTCTTGAAACGTCACTTTTGATGCATCCACATCATAGGGTGATTTGTTATAGTCTGCAAGTGCTATCATTGCTTCGTTTTTAGTCCTGTAGTAGCCTATTGTTTTACGTTTCTGTTTCCATTTGCCGGTATCTTTATCTATTAGCCATCGTTCCGTTACAATAGCCCTGTATGGGTTTCTACGGTTGCCGGACAGCTTATAGACAGAACCGAAACCGTTAGGTAACTTCATTTATCATCACTTTCCTTTTTGGCTTGCAATTCTTTAACATAGTCAAAAACATAGCTTGGTACGTGTTTTTTATCTCTTGTAAGATGGGCAATTGTCTTATCAAATCCAAGGTTTTTGATTTCCATTTGAACTGCAATTTTCCACATTTTTTCTTTTGCAATTTTACCATGAGTATTGTTTAATTCAAAAAACAATTCTCTATCATTGCTTACGAGATTGAGAGCTTCTTTAAGCATTTCTACAGATTGGAAAAAGTGAAAATCACTATTTTCTTTATCACTTGCGGTTCTTTTTCCACATATCGAATCAACAATTTCTATTTTTTGAAAATATTGTGAATTTCTATATATGTAGGCTTCAATGATTTTCTCCATGGCTTTCGTTGATAACAATTTATCAATCACATCTCTTTGCAATTTTGTGTATTGCTTTAATCTATCAATAGAAATATCTGATAAGCCAGTTACCTTGCTAATCATAGCAACATCTTCATCTATAGGTTTAAAATTACTTATGCCAAGAAGAAAATCGGCAGTTGTATCAAAAACCTCACAATATGCTTTTAATTCATAATCAGATACATTGCGTCTATCGGTTTCAATTTTTCTTATTGCATTATAGGTTAAAGTAGAATAGCCTTTCTCCTTAAAAATTTCTGCAAGTTCTTCCATTGTCAGCCTACAACCTTGCTTTGTAAACTCATAATCTTCACGAATTTTTTTGTAACGATTTTCCATAAATAGCCCCACTTTTCTAAAAGTTCTAAAAATAGAACAAAAAATAAAAGTTCTGAATTTGAAAATTATTTAGCACAAATTAACAACAGCAGGAAAATTAGTGTTAGTATGTGCTTGTAACGGAACAAAAAAATATTTGTTCTAGTTGCAGAATACCACTTGCAAGGGTAAAAGTCAACAACAACATTATAGAAAGTAGAGGTAATTATTTATGTGTAATCAAGATATTAGAGAATACGCAAAAGCTCACAATGTGAAATTATGGCAAATTGCAAATGAACTGGGAATCAATGACGGGAATTTTAGCAGGAAGTTACGTTATGAGCTACCAGGAGAAACGAAGCAGCAAATTAAAGTAATTATTGATGAGTTAGCAGCGGAATAAGGCGGTGGGGATATGGCAGATATTACATTTGACCGTGCAAATATCCCGGTTGCGGTGGCAGCACAAGCATTAAAGTTGGATTGTCAGACAGTACGTTTATTATTGCAAAACAAACTTGTTGATTGGGGACTAGCTTATAAAAGACCAGGCAGCAGCCAGTACAGTTACATAATTTATCCTAAAAAATTTTATGAGTCTACAGGTTATAAATTTGAAGAAAGCAGAGGTATCTAACATGAGAATAACAAAAGTAGAATTAAAGCCGTTACAGAAAATCAAGCAGTTAAAGAAATTGAAGTCATGCAACTGTATGTCCTGTGATTGTGAAAATAACATGTTTACTTTGACTTTCAAAATTGGTGATACAGGAACAAAAGAACTGTTACAGGATTTGACAATCATATTTGAAAAGCATGTTCCTAAAATCTATATATCAAACCCATACACACACAATAATGCAGAAAATGAGATGTAAAGCATGGATGAACGAGAATTAAGAGCAAAACAAGATAAACTGATGGCAGATTATAATGAATGGTATGAACTGCAAGCAGAATTTGATTCTGATAGTCGGGAATGGCATGATTGCGAACATGAGAAAGAGCAATTGCAGGAAGATTGCGACCGGCTCAGGATACCTTTAGAAACGGGGTGTTGTGAATGACAGATAGTGAAGTATATGAAAGCAATTTGCAGCATTTTAGCATATTTAAGCGGTATGGAGATAAAGCGCAATGCAGATGCCCGGCACATGATGACAAGCAAGCATCACTCACAATAACCAGAGGGCGAAAATGTACGTTGTTTCATTGCCATGCAGGATGTACGCTTGATAACGTTCTAGCGGCAGCAGGACTTGATAAAAAAGATACTTTTTACAATTCAGATCAGCAGCGTGTTAGTTGGCAGATGTATGTTGAGGGCAAGGAGAAGCGTAAAATAGAAGCAGTTTATAACTACGTTTCTTGTAACGGTTCTTATGCTTTTACAAAAATACGGCTAGAGGGTAAAAAGATATTATATGGCAGATTAGAAAATAACCGTTTTTCCTACGGACTGCCAAGGGATAAACCTAGAAAAAGTTATAGGGCGATATATGGCGATTTAAACGCTATTCAGAAAGCAGTGCAGACCAGTCAACCGGTATTTATTCCAGAGGGTGAAAAAGACGTTGATACGCTGATAAAGCAAGGATACATAGCTTTCACATATGGCAGTGTGCATGATTGGCAATCTGAATTTTCGGAGCTGTTAAAGGGCGCTGACGTGATAATACTTGCAGATAATGATGAACCGGGCAGAACTGTGTCTAATACTATACTAAAAGACATTCAACCGGTTGCAAAAAGTGCAAAGATCATTGTACCGGTACCAGATATTCCCAAGGCGGATGTATCGGATTATTTCCAAGCAGGACACACTAAGCAGGAATTTGAGCAGCTTATAAATACCGTTACAAAAAACCGTATGGAGGGCAGTACAGAACGGCAGAAAGCCCAAAACAAGCCGTTAGAGGATGTGTTGAGAGATTTGCACGCTGAGCAGTTTGAAGCGTCGGATAAAGGCTTTGGGCGGCTATTTGCTACAGTATTTAAGGATGTGCACCGGTATAACCCATCACGTCGAGATTTTATGCTATATGACGGCAGCAGGTGGATAGATGATACAGAGGGACTTGCAGCCAGATCAGCAGCTAAAGACCTGTCAGATGCGCTTGTAAGATATGCAGTAACTGTTGATGTGGACGGTAAGTATTTGAGGGCAGTGACTCCATTATGCAATATCAGAAACAGAAATAATATGTTACAAGATAGCCGAGATATAACATTTTTTACCAATGAAGATCTGGACGTAAACGATTGTCTGCTTAACGTTCAGAACGGCACCCTTGATCTATCAGCGGATAAACCGGTATTTCTTGAGCATAAGCCGGAAATGTTGCTGAGCAAAATATGTAATGTGAGTTATGCACCTGCTGCCATCTGCCCGGAATGGAATAAATTCCTTGAGCAGATCATGCAAGGGGACAAAGAAAAAATTCAGTATTTACAGAATGATATTGTCAATATTGGTTGACACATTTATCTCAAAGATATCATTTCCTATGCAGCCAGGCCCAGAGATTGGTAGT